>NZ_JBVJLI010000007.1:0-286827 GCF_055584805.1 Pseudomonas sp. NPDC090752
AGGCGAAAACCGCGTCCAAGCCTCAAATGTGTAAACCATGTCCCCGGTTTACTATGTAAACGATGTCTCCGGTCGTACACCCGCGAAAGGGCCGGCACTGACCACCCAAAACCCAACTTCTTCGGTTATCCTCAGGCCATCGCCCGCCTCTGGAGCCACCATGACTGCCCCTCGTCTGCTCGTTCCCCTGACCCTCGCCCTGCTCACCGCCTGCGCCCAGCACCCGCGTGAAACCCTCGAACTGGATGCCGAAAGCGAATGCCCGAAGCGCCTGCAGGTTGGCCAGCCGCTCACCCTGACCCTGCCCAGCAACCCCACCACCGGCTATCGCTGGCTGGTGCAGAACCCCGCATCGAACGTCCTGCGCAGCCTCGGCCCCGAGGTGTACAGCGCTCCGGAGGACGCGGGTATCGTCGGTAGCGCGGGCATCTCCACCTGGCGTTTCGAGGGACGTGCGGCCGGCGAAGGGCACCTGGTGCTGGTCTACCAACAGCCCTGGGCCCCGGAAGTACGTCCGGTGCAGACCTTCGATTGCGCTGTGCGGGTTGAATGAGCGCAAAGCGCTGGTCAGCCAATCATGCATCCTTGCCGCGGTTTGGCTAGAATGCCGGCCCTGCCTTTTGTCAGCCGCCTGGATTCACCGTGAGCAAACAACCCGACCGCCTTTTCGCCCAGCCTCTGGAGCAAGTCCCCGACTTCGTGTTCAACGAAGACGTCGTGCGCGTGTTCCCGGACATGATCAAGCGCTCGGTGCCCGGTTACCCAACCATCGTCGAGAACCTCGGCGTGCTCGCGGCACGCTTCGCCCAGCCCAACACCGCGCTGTACGACCTCGGCGCCTCGCTGGGCGCCGTCACCCAGTCGTTGCGACGGCATGTGCGCAGCGATGGCTGTCGGGTAATCGCCGTGGACAACTCCGCCGCCATGGTCGAGCGCTGCCGACAGTATCTCAACGCTCAGGACTCGATGTTCCAGGAGCTGCTGCCGGTTCAGGTGCTGGAAGCCGACATCCTCACCCTGCCCTTCGAACCCGCCTCGGTGGTGGCGATGAACTTCACCTTGCAGTTCATCGCCCCCGAGCAACGCCTGGCGCTGCTCGGCCGCATCCGCCAAGCCCTGCTGCCCGGTGGCGCGCTGATCCTTTCGGAGAAACTGCGTTTTGCCGATGACGAGGAGCAGACCCTGCTCAACGAACTGCACCTGGACTTCAAACGGGCCAATGGCTACAGCGAACTGGAGATCGCCCAGAAGCGCAGCGCCATCGAGAACGTCATGAAGCCAGACACCCTGCAAGCCCACACCGAGCGCCTGCGCGCCGCGGGTTTCAGCAAGGTGGTGCCGTGGTTCCAATGCCTTAATTTCACCTCGCTGATAGCCCTGCCATGATCGATCTGTCCCCACTCGTCCGCCGCCTGGCGGGCACGCCCCTCTCTTCCTGGTCGCAAGGCCTGCAAGCACAACTGGATGCCAAGCTGGAAAAAGGCCACGGCGACCTCGATCGCTGGCGCGGCGCCCTCGATGCCCTGCCGGCTTTGCAACCCAGCGAGATCGATCTGGTCGACGGCTTGCGCCTTGACTGTGAATGCGACGACGCCACCCGTGTGCAGATGCGCGAAGCGCTGATGGGCCTGTCACCCTGGCGCAAGGGGCCATTCGATTTGTTCGGCGTACACGTGGACACCGAATGGCGCTCGGACTGGAAATGGTCGCGGGTCGGCCCGCACCTGGACCTCAAGGGCAAGCGCGTGCTCGACGTCGGTTGCGGCAACGGTTACTACCAGTGGCGGATGCTCGGTGCCGGCGCCGACATGGTGATCGGCGTCGACCCCAACTGGCTGTTCTTCTGCCAGTTCCAGGCGGTGCAGCAGTACTTGCCCGACCTGCCCGCCTGGCACCTGCCGTTTGCGCTGGAAGACTTACCAGCCAACCTCGAAGGCTTCGACACGGTGTTTTCCATGGGCGTGTTCTACCACCGTCGCTCGCCCATCGAGCACCTGCTGGCGCTCAAGGACTGCCTGGTCAAAGGCGGCGAACTGGTGTTGGAGACCTTGGTCATCGAAGGCGACGAAAACCAGGTGCTGGTGCCGGAAGACCGATACGCACAGATGCGTAACGTCTGGTATCTGCCCTCGGTCCCCGCGCTCGAACGCTGGCTGCGCCGCGCAGGCTTCAGCGAGGTGCGCTGCGTTGACGTCAGCGTCACCAGCCTCGAAGAGCAGCGCAGCACCGAGTGGATGCGCTACCAGTCGCTGGGCGACTTCCTCGACCCGAACGACCCAAGCAAGACCGTCGAAGGCCTCCCCGCCCCGCGCCGCGCCACGCTGCTGGCGCGCAAATAAAAAAGTGCCCGTCTGGGCGCCTTAATACTTCCTTTCGCGGGCAAGCCCGCGCCCACAGGTAATGCGCTGATCCTGCTCCAGCGGAGTACCTGTGGGAGCGGGCTTGCCCGCGAAGAGGCCCGTATGAACAGCCCGATGACACCAGAATTACAAATCCGTTATCTGCCCCGCTCAGGTTTCCTCATCCAGTAACATCCTGCCGCTTGACCCTGACACCACTACAGGGTCGAGAATCGCCCCTTTTCAACATCCCGAGCCCCCCATGCGCCTATTGATCATCGAGGACGAACTGCGTACCGCCGACTACCTGCAGCAGGGCCTGCGCGAGAACGGCTACGTGGTCGACTGCGCCCACACCGGTACCGATGGCCTGCACCTGGCTCGCCAGCAGCCTTATGACCTGGTGATCCTCGACGTCAACCTGCCCGAACTCGATGGCTGGGCCGTGCTGCAACGGCTGCGCGCCGAGTCGGCCACGCGCATCATGATGCTCACCGCCCACGGCCGCCTGGCCGACCGGGTCAAGGGGCTGGACCTGGGTGCCGATGACTACCTGCTCAAGCCATTCGAATTTCCCGAGCTGCTGGCGCGCATTCGCAGCCTGCTGCGGCGCAACGACCAGCAGCTGCAGCCCAGCACCCTGCGCGTCGCCGACCTGGAACTGGACCCGGGCCGCCACCGCGCCTACCGCGCCGGGCAACGCATCGACCTGACCGCCAAGGAATTCGCCCTGCTGCACCTGCTGATGCGTCAAAGCGGTGAAGTCCTGTCGCGTACCCAGATCATTTCGCTGGTGTGGGACATGAACTTCGATTGCGACACCAACGTGGTCGAGGTATCGATTCGTCGCCTGCGCGCGAAGATCGACGATCCTTTCGAAGACAAACTCATCCACACCTTGCGCGGCGTTGGCTACGTGCTGGAAGCGCGCGCGTGAACCAGGCCAGCCTGTCCGTACGCCTGGGCCTGAGCGTGACCCTGATGGGCGCCGCGCTGGTACTGCTGTTGGCCTGCTTGGCGGTAGTCGCCCTCGACCATGAGCTGGACAGCCGCGCGCGCAAGGACCTGGCCCGCAAGATGTTGCAGGTGGAGCACAATCTGCGGGTCGACCTGCGCACTGAAGACCTGGGCACCCGCGCCCACCCGCTGCTCGACCTGGTAATGGGCCACGACAACCTCAGCCTCACCGTGTTGGCACTCGAAGGCCGCCACCCGCACCTGCTCAGCCTCGGCCCGCCGCTGGAATCGCAGGTGGCCGCGCTGCGCACCGAGGCGGGTCTGGGCTACCACGAATGGCGTGACGGCGCTGGCAAGCAGATCCTCACTGCGACACGCCTGATGCTTCTGCGTGACGACACCCCGGTGCGGGTGATGATGTCGCTCGACCGTGCCGACGACAGCGCCCTGCTCCAGGCTTACTTGCGCTCGACGTTGCTCGCCCTGCCGCTGCTGCTGGTATTGATTGGCGCAGGCGCATGGTGGCTGATGCACCGTGGCCTCAAGCCACTGCGACACTTTCGGCGCATCGCCGGGAGAGTGTCGGCGCAGGACCTGCAGCACCGCCTGCCCGACACTGGGCTGCCCCTGGAGCTCGCCGAGTTGGCGCATAGCATCAACGTGATGCTTGACCGACTGGACCAGGGTGTACGTCAGCTCTCGCAGTTTTCCGACGACCTCGCCCATGAGCTACGCACGCCGTTGAGCAATCTGATGGGCAAGGCCCAGGTGACCCTGGCCCGCGAGCGGGAGAGCGAAAATTACCGCGAAGTGCTGGAAGACAGCATCGAGGAACTGACCCGGCTCAACCGCATCATCAACGACATGTTGTTCCTTGCCCAGGTCAGCCAGCCGCAGGCGCAGGTGGCACTCAAGCCGCTGGGGTTGGCGGATGAGGCCGAGCAGGTGATGGAGTGGTTTGCTTTCAGTGCCGAGCACAAAGGGCTGACACTTCGGTTACAGGGTTGGAGCACGGCGTTGGCGGACAGGCTGATGTTCCAGCGTGCGCTGTCGAACTTGTTGAGCAATGCCATCCGGCACAGTCCGGACGACCAGGTGGTCAGCGTGGGCATCGAACGTCATGGCAACGAGGTCTGGCTATGGGTGGCCAACCAGGGGCCGGGAGTCGCCGAAGACCATCTGCCGCAGTTGTTCGAACGGTTCTACCGGGCCGGGTCGGGACGTTCCCGGCTGGAAGGCGGGACCGGGCTGGGGTTGGCGATCGTGAAGTCGATCATGCAGCTGCATGGCGGGCGTGTCGAGGTCAGCAGCAGTTCCGCTGGGCCAACCCGATTCAGCCTGGTTTTCCAGGCTGAATAAGGGGCGTTCGATCAGCGCGAAGCAGCGACGATCAGCGCCTTCATCTCGGCCACCGCCGCCTTGAAGCCGACGAACAGCGCATGGGCCACCAGCGCATGGCCAATGTTGAGCTCATTGATGCCTTTGATTGCCGCCACTGCCTCGACGTTATGGTAGTGCAGGCCATGACCGGCATTGACGATCAGCCCTTGGCCGATGCCGAAAGCAACGCCATCGACGATGCGCTTGAGCTCTTCGGCCACTTCAGTGGGGGTTTCGGCGTCGGCATAGCGGCCTGTATGCAACTCGATGGCCGGCGCACCGACACGGCGCGAGGCTTCGATCTGTCGTTCATCTGCGTCGATGAACAGCGATACTTCAGCGCCAGTACGCGACAGGCGCTCCACCGCAGCCTTGATCCGCGCCTCCTGCCCCGCCACATCGAGGCCGCCCTCGGTGGTCAGTTCCTGGCGCGTTTCCGGCACCAGGCAGATATGCGCCGGGCGGATCTTCTCGGCGAAGACCATCATCTCTTCGGTAACGCCCATTTCGAAGTTCATGCGCGTTTGCAGCACGTCCTTGAGCACCACCACATCACGTTCCTGAATGTGTCGACGGTCTTCGCGCAGGTGCACGGTGATGCCATCGGCACCCGCTTCCTCGGCGTCCAGCGCCGCTTTGACAGGGTCCGGATAGCGAGTGCCGCGGGCCTGGCGCAGGGTCGCCACGTGGTCGATGTTGACGCCGAGAAGCATGCGGTTGCTGTGAGTCACGGAAGGCTCTCCTGAAGATTTAGCCCCACAGCATACGACGTGCTCAGCGCTTGCGAAACAGTTCCCGGCTGACCAGGGGTTTTGGCCCCAGGTGCACCGCGAGCGCCTGGCGCATCAGGCGCTTGGCTGCGAGCAGAGCGCCGGGCGCCTCCCACTCGGCCTTGGCCAGGGCCAACAGTTCGGTACCGTTGAACAGGCCTGGTTGCACCAGGTAGACACGCTCAAGGCCGGCATCGACCCGCAAGCGGTACAGGCCATCGGCTTCGACGGGCTGGTCATTGACGTCATGGTCCAGCGCGAAGGCGTACCCCAGGTCTTCCAGCAGGCGCCACTCGAATGAGCGCAGCAGCGGCTCGAGCGGGCGCCCGGCCGCCAGGGCTTGCAGTGTCAGGGCGTAATGCTCGAAGAGCTCGGGCTGCGGTGCTTCGGCGGGCAGCAGGCGCATTAGCAGTTCGTTGAGGTACAACCCACTGAACAGCGCATCGCCGTGCAGCCAGGCCGCAATACCAACGCTGTCCATGCGCCCGACGTTTTTCAGCTCGCCGCGCCCGCGCAACTCCACTTCCAGCGGCACAAACGGCCGCACCAGGCTGCCACCTTTGCCGCGTGCGCGGCGCAAGACTGCGCGCAAGCGGCCCTGCGGCGTGAAGAAATCCACCAGCGCGCTGGTTTCCTTGTAGGCACGGCTGTGTAGCACGTAGGCCGGCTGAGGGGCGGGTTGATCCATGCGCATTCTCTGGGAGCCAGATGTACCTGTGGGAGCGGGCTTGCCCGCGAAAGCGCCAGTGAATTCACTATCGCATTCGCGAGCAAGCCCGCTCCCACAGGGTATGCCAATTGCTCGGGACTGTTACAGGTCGCCGTAGCCCAGCGAGCGCAGCGCGCGCTCGTCGTCGGACCAACCGCCTTTGACCTTGACCCAGAGGTTGAGCATGACCTTGGCGTCGAACAGGGTTTCCATGTCCTTGCGTGCGTCGGAGCCGATGCGTTTGATGCGCTCGCCCTTGTCACCGATAATGATCTTCTTCTGGCCGTCACGCTCGACCAGGATCAACGCATGGATGTGCAGCACATGGCCCTGCTGCTTGAACTCTTCGATTTCCACGGTGATCTGGTACGGAAGCTCAGCACCGAGCTGGCGCATGATCTTCTCGCGCACCAACTCAGCGGCGAGGAAGCGGCTGCTGCGGTCAGTGATCTGATCTTCCGGGAAGAAATGGTCGTTTTCCGGCAGGTGCTTGGCGATCAAGCCCTCGAGTGATTCGAGGTTGTGCCCCTGTTGGGCGGAAATCGGCACCACTTCGGCATTCGGCAGTTGCTCCTGCAGCCATTGCAAGTGCGGGATCAGGTCGGCCTTCTCGTCCATGCGGTCAGTCTTGTTGACCGCGATGATCAGCGGGCCGGTTACATACTGGACTCGCTCAAGGACAAGCTGGTCCTCGTCGGTCCAACGCGTGCGGTCGACCACGAAGATCACCACATCGACGTCCTTCAGGGCCGCCGAGGCATTGCGGTTCATGTACCGGTTCAAGGCCTTGTCGTTGGCCTTGTGCATGCCGGGGGTATCGACATAGATCGCCTGCACATCACCCTCGGTCTTGATGCCGAGCATGTTGTGGCGAGTGGTCTGCGGCTTGCGCGAAGTAATCGCCAGCTTCTGCCCGAGGATGTGGTTGAGCAAGGTCGACTTGCCCACGTTCGGGCGGCCGACGATGGCTACGTAACCGCAGCGGGTCGGATTGTTCTCAGTCATTGCCATTCTCCACGCCCAGGGCGATCAATGCAGCAGCGGCGGCGACTTGCTCGGCAATACGCCGGCTCACGCCCTGGCCACGGCTCTTGTTGTTCAGCAGCACCACTTCGCATTCGACGAAGAAGGTACGGCAGTGCGGTTCGCCCTGGATGTCGACCACCTCGTAACGAGGCAGCTCACAGCTACGCGACTGCAGAAACTCCTGCAGGCGGGTTTTCGGGTCTTTGTTGGTGTCGACAAGGGTCAGGCTTTCGAACTCGTCGGTCAGCCAGGCCAGCACGCGCTCGCGGGCGGTCTGCATGTCGGCGTCCAGGTAAATGGCACCGATCAGGGCTTCGAGGGCATCGGCCAGGATCGACTCACGACGAAAACCGCCACTCTTGAGCTCACCGGAGCCCAGGCGCAGGTACTCGCCCAGGTCGAAACCACGGGCCAGACGGGCCAGGGTCTCGCCCTTGACCAGGCGCGCGCGCAGGCGCGACAGCTGGCCTTCGCGGGCCTGCGGGAAGCGCTCGAACAGCGCTTCGCCGGCGACGAAGTTGAGAATGGCATCACCGAGAAACTCCAGGCGCTCGTTGTTGCGCCCGGCGTAGCTGCGGTGAGTCAAGGCCAGCACCATCTGGTCCTGATCCTTGAAGGTGTAGCCGAGCTTGCGCTCGAGACGGGCAAGGGAAGCACTCATGCAGCCACCCGTTGGTTGTTCAACGCGTTGTTCAAATCAACTTCCTGAAAGACTGTTTGGCTGTGGTCCGTTGCGGCGAGCAACGAAACTCTCGATCCCTGAGAACACAGCCTATGTCAGAAATGCATTCGGCGCTGTCTGTGGACAGCGCCGAAGGGTATCAATGGATCAGGCCGACCCGCGACAAGTTGGGCATATGGCTGAGCTTTGGCTCTGGCCAGCTCATCCAGACCGCGAAGGCCTTGCCAACGATGTTGCGGTCCGGGACCATGCCGTGCAGTTCCTTGGGAATGTTCGGGTCATCCCAGTAACGGCTGTCGTTGGAGTTGTCGCGGTTGTCGCCCATCATGAAGTAATGACCAGCCGGCACGGTCCATTGCTGGTCCGGCGGCATGCGATAACGGGTCATTTCCTTGCGAATCAGGTGCTCGGCCTCGCCCAGTTTTTCCTTGTACAGCTCGGCGCTACCCAAGGTACCCGGTTCAGCGCCGACCAGTTGCTCGGCAATCGGCTGGCCATTGACGAACAACCGCTTGTCACTGGTGTAGCGGATCTGATCGCCCGGCAGGCCAACCACGCGCTTGATGTAGTTGACGTTCGGGTCGCTCGGGTAGCGGAACACCATGACATCTCCGCGTTGCGGGTCACCGACCTCGATGACCTTCTTGTCGATCACCGGCAGGCGAATGCCGTAGGAGAACTTGTTCACCAGGATGAAGTCGCCCACTTCCAGGGTCGGCTTCATCGACCCCGAAGGGATCTGGAACGGCTCGACCAGGAACGAACGCAACACCAGTACGATGAACAGTACCGGAAAGAACGACTTGCCGTATTCGACCAGCAGCGGTTCCTTGTTCAGACGCTCCACTACAGCCATTTCTGGCTGGGTGACGCTACCCTGATAGTTGGCGATCGCTGCCCGCCGGCGCGGGGCCAGGAACAGCAGGTCGATCAAGCCCAACAGACCGCAAACGGCGACGGCGATGACTAGCAACAGCGGGAAATTTAGCGACATAGGACCTAGCTATCCAACCTGAGCACGGCGAGGAAGGCTTCTTGTGGAATTTCCACGTTGCCAACCTGTTTCATGCGTTTCTTACCGGCCTTCTGCTTCTCCAGCAGCTTTTTCTTACGGCTGACGTCACCGCCATAGCACTTGGCCAGTACGTTCTTTCTGAGCGCCTTGACGGTAGTCCGCGCGATGATCTGGCCGCCGATGGCTGCCTGGATCGCCACATCGAACATCTGCCGAGGGATCAGTTCCTTCATCTTCTCGGTCAACGCACGACCTTTGTAGGCCGCGTTGTCGCGGTGCACGATCAATGCCAGGGCATCGACCTTGTCGCCGTTGATCAGTACATCCAGCTTGACCAGGTTGGCCGACTGGTAGCGATCGAAATGATAGTCCAGCGAAGCATAGCCGCGGCTGGTGGACTTGAGGCGGTCGAAGAAGTCCAGCACCACCTCGTTCATCGGCATGTCGTAGCGCACCTGCACCTGGCTGCCGAGGAACTGCATGTCACGCTGCACGCCACGCTTCTCGATGCACAGGGTGATGACGTTACCGAGGTGCTCCTGCGGCACCAGGATGGTCGCGGTGACGATCGGTTCGCGGAAGTCGGTGACCGACGAAACGTCAGGCAGCTTCGACGGGTTGTCGACGATGATGGTTTCGCCAGTCTTGAGTTCGAGCTCGTAGATCACGCTCGGCGCGGTGGTGATCAGGTCCAGGTCGTATTCGCGCTCCAGGCGCTCCTGAATGATCTCCATGTGCAGCATGCCGAGGAAGCCGCAACGGAAGCCAAAACCCAGTGCATCGGAGCTTTCCGGCATGTATTGCAGCGACGAATCGTTGAGGGTCAGCTTCTGCAGTGCATCGCGGAAGTCCTCGAAATCGTCGGAGCTGACCGGGAACAGGCCGGCGTAGACCTGAGGCTGGATCTTCTTGAAGCCTGCCAGCACTTCGACCTCGGGGGTCGAGGACAACGTCAGGGTGTCACCGACCGGTGCACCGTGGATGTCTTTGATGCTGGCGATGATGAAGCCTACTTCACCGGCTTTCAGATCAGCGGTCTGGGTGTGTTTCGGGGTGAACACACCGACGCTGTCGACCAGGTGCACCTTGCCGGTGGACTTGACCAGGATCTTGTCGCCCTTCTTGACGCGCCCTTGGCGCACGCGCACCAACGAGACTACGCCCAGGTAGTTGTCGAACCAGGAGTCGATGATCAGCGCCTGCAGCGGGGCATCGATCTCGCCTTCGGGCGCGGGAATGGTGTGCACCAGGCGCTCGAGCACTTCGTCGACGCCCATGCCGCTCTTGGCGCTGCAGGCCACGGCGTCGGTGGCGTCGATGCCGATGATCTTCTCGATCTCGTCCTTGACGCGATCCGGGTCGGCCTGGGGCAGGTCCATCTTGTTCAGCACCGGCATCACTTCGAGGCCTTGCTCGATGGCGGTGTAACAGTTGGCGACGGACTGGGCTTCAACGCCCTGGCCGGCATCCACCACCAGCAACGCACCCTCACAGGCAGCCAGCGAGCGCGAAACTTCATAGGTGAAGTCGACGTGGCCGGGCGTATCGATGAAGTTCAGCTGGTAGGTCTTGCCGTCCTGCGCCTTGTAGTGAAGCGTTACGCTGTGGGCCTTGATGGTGATCCCGCGCTCGCGCTCCAGGTCCATGGAGTCGAGGACCTGGGCTTCCATTTCGCGTGCCGACAGGCCACCGCACATCTGGATGAAACGGTCGGCCAGCGTCGACTTGCCATGGTCGATGTGGGCGATGATGGAGAAATTGCGGATATGACTCAAATCACTCACGGGTCAACACTCGGAAAAGGCTGCGAGCCGGACGCCCGCCGAAAAATAGCCGGGAATTGTACCTTAACCAGCAGGGATATGGGAGATTCCTCTGTCGCACCTTACCCGCCAATTCCGCTAAATAATTGTGAACGCTCATGAAAAAGGGCAGCCGAAGCTGCCCTTTGCGTCTTGCAAAGCGGCTTATTCCGCCAACTTGAACGTGATGAAGCTGGCACGCCCCTGACGCAGCACACGCATCGACACCGAACGGTTCTTCGGCAGGTCCTTGGCGATTTCGGTGAATTGCTTGGCCGAAGCGATCGCCTGGTTGTTCAGGTGGCTGATGACATCACCCGGACGCAGGCCGATCATCGCTGCCGGCCCATCCTGAACTTCCTTGATGACCACGCCACCCTTGAGCTCCAGCGACTTTTTCTGCTCGGCAGTCAGGTCGGAGACCGACACACCCAGGCGGTTGCTGCTGCGCTCGGCGCTGCCGTCGGCACCGGTGCCGGTGGCGATATCGGCATCGTCATCAGGCATCGCGCCAATGGTCACATCCAGGTTCTGGCGCTTGCCATTGCGGATGATCTCGAGCTTGGCCTTGGCGCCATCCTTCAGGGTACCGACCAGGTGCGGCAGGTCGGCCGACATGACGATCGGCTGGCCGTTCATGCTCAAGATCACGTCGCCCACCTGCAAGCCGCTCTTGGCTGCCGGACCCTCTTCCAGCACCTGGGCCACCAGGGCACCGGCCGGTTTGTCGAGGCCGAAGGATTCAGCCAAGTCCTTGTTGACCTCCTGAATCACCACACCCAACCAGCCGCGACTGACCTTGCCGTCTTTCTTCAACTGGTCGGAGACATCGATCGCGACATCGATCGGGATGGCGAACGACAGGCCCATGAAACCGCCCGAGCGGGTGAAGATCTGCGAGTTGATACCCACCACTTCGCCGCTCATGTTGAACAGCGGGCCACCGGAGTTGCCCGGATTGATGGCCACGTCGGTCTGAATGAACGGCACGTAGGTGTCATTGGGCAGGGTTCGCCCCTTGGCGCTGACGATACCTTTGGTCACCGAGTGGTCGAAGCCGAACGGCGAACCGATGGCCAACACCCACTCACCCACCTTGAGCTTCTCGGAATCGCCCAGCTTGACGGTCGGCAGGTTCTTGCCTTCGACCTTGAGCAGCGCCACATCGGTGCGCGGGTCGGTGCCGACCAGCTTGGCCTGCAACTCACTGCGGTCCGACAGGCGGACGATGATTTCGTCAGCATCGGCGACCACGTGGTTGTTGGTCAGCACATACCCATCACTGGAGATGATGAATCCAGAACCCAGCGACTGGGCCTCACGCTGACGATCACCCCGGGGCGACCGCGGCTGTTGCGGAATATTGCGCTCGAAGAATTCGCGGAACATTGGCGGCAGGCCTTCGAGGTCTGGCATTTGCCCGGCGGCCATGCGGCGATCTGGCAGCTTTTGCTTAGTACTGATGTTGACCACGGCCGGCGAGGCCTGCTCGACCAGGGTCGTGAAGTCCGGAAGGGCTTCCTGCGCCTGGGCGGTGAGCACCTGCCCGAGCATGAGCACGGCGGCGAACATCGATAGGTAGGATTTCAAGCGTGGTGTTGACATACGGCTCCCGTCACAACGAGCGTAGTTAGCATAAGACCCCTGCAGAAGCAGGAAAGGCCAGACTCCAAGAAGCCTGACCTATAGAAAATTTAGAGATGGATTGCAAATGACAATGCTTTAATTTCATTTCAGCCGCATGTCCGCATGCCTTGGAATGGCCCAAAGAAAACGCGCCATCACTGGCGCGCCTGAGCATCCTGGGGCCGCATCGAGAGCGCCACACGCTCCGCTGTGCCCAGCGGAATTTCGCCAACCACAGTCACCATCACCTTACCCTTGGGCGTATTCAGGCGTCGCGAAACGGCCGAGGTAGGCCCCAGCTGGGTCCGCACGTCGGCGCTGGCATCTTCTTTGACCGGCTCGAGAAAAACCGAGAAGCGCGCCAGGCCGTCGTCATACATCAGGCTGCTGATAGTGCTGTCGCGGGAGGCGTCACGGCGCACCGAGCTGTTGATCAGTTCAAAACCTGCGGGCAGCCAGTCCGATCGCCAGCCTGCAACGGCCTCGCTCTGGGCAGAGACCTTATGCTCTACCTGCTTGCAGGTTGCACTGGCCTGGAGATCGGCATCGGTAGGCAGGTCGTCAGTATCGAGGCGGGTCATCTGGAAGCGTTCGAGCAACTGCCCCTTGTCGTTGAGCATCAACGAGCGCAGCGGCAGTCCGGTCTTGCGGTCCAGATGCAGCTCGAAAGCGTAGCGGTGCTGATCGCGCGGGGTCAGCGTGACGATCACCGCATCACGCCCGGCGACCCGCGCCTTGCCCGCCACACCCAAGTCATACCAGCCCATCAGTTTCAGGGGATCGAGCATGCGCGGCGCAGCGTCGGGCAGGTTACTTACTCCACTGGCCAGGGCACCGCTGACGCACTGCACCTTGCCATCCACGCGCACGATTTCCTGGGCGGCGCCATCGAGTTGCAGTAGCCGCTCGCTGACCTTGCCGTCCTGGACGCGATGCCAGATATCGTGGGAAGAAAAGCTGCCATTTCGTTCGTAGACGAAAGAGCCCTGATAACTCTGCTTTTGCTCGGCTTGTGCCAGCTTGTTCAACCATTCACTCGCCTCAGGCGAGGAGTTGGCTGCCAACGCTGGCACCGTCATGCAGCTGCCAAACAGCAGCGACAGGAGAGGTAGCGCGCGCATGATCCTCCTTACTTAGCGGTTTTCCAGGCTGGCGGCGCGGGCATACGGCAGGGCGGTTTCGGTGCCCTTGAGCGCGGATTCCTGCGCATGCTGGCGCAGATAGCCCGGTAGACGCTGGTCCCAGCCGGCCTGGTTCTGCAGCACGCCGTTGGCCATCGGCCCGGTCGGTTGCTCACTGCTTTCACTATAGCCTGCCAAAACGGCCGGACCCTGAGTTTGTGGCATGCTCAGGCCTTGTTGGGCAGGCTGCTGCGAAGCCAGCTCAGCGCCGGTGATTTCGTCCTGGTTGTACATACGTACGCCAGCCAGTACCGCGACAGTAACCGAAGCAGCAACGGCCAGGCGGCCAATACTGCGCCACGGACCCTGCTTGACCTTGGCAGGCACGGCTTCGTCAGCCAGTGCGGCAGACACCGCCGAGGCAATATCCAGTTTAGGCAGCAGCAACTCCTTGTGCATAGCTGCTCGGGCAACCTGGTAACGCGACCAGGTGGCACGGGTTTCGGCATCATCGACGGCGCTCAACACACGTCGCAATTCCAGTTCGTCCGCTTCGTTGTCCATTACCGCGGACAGCGATTCTTGCAAAGCTTCACGACTCATGGCGGTTCCTCTCTTGGCTGTCGCCGCTGTCTCAGGAATCCTGCAACAACGGCTGCAGGGCTTTGTCTATGGCCTCCCGAGCGCGGAAGATTCGAGAGCGCACGGTACCCACCGGACATTGCATGACACTGGCAATGTCTTCGTAACTCAACCCGTCGAACTCGCGCAGCGTCAAAGCCGTGCGCAAATCTTCGGGCAGTTGCTGGATGGTGCGATGGACAGTGCCTTCGATTTCATCCCGCAACAGGGAGCGTTCTGGGGACTCGAGATCCTTGAGACCATGATCGCCGTCGTAAAACTCCGCATCCTCGGAGCTCACATCGCTGTCTGGTGGCCGTCTTCCACGGGACACCAGGTAGTTCTTCGCCGTGTTGATGGCGATGCGGTACAGCCAGGTATAAAACGCACTGTCTCCGCGGAAATTGCCAAGCGCACGATAGGCCTTGATAAAGGCTTCCTGCGCCACATCCTGGGCCTCGTGGGTGTCGTGTACGAACCGCACGATCAACCCGAGAATCTTGTGCTGATACTTCAGCACCAACAGATCGAACGCTCGCCTGTCGCCGCGCTGAACACGCTCGACAAGCTGCTGATCCTCTTCCTGGGTTAGCATGAACACTCCTCAGTAAACTTGAAGGAGCGTTGCAAAAGCCATCGTTCAGGCTTGCAAACATAGACTCGGGCTTTTCGCAAAAGTTCTCTCCTCCAAGCAAGTTTCCTGCGGCCCTTGGTCGGCTCGCACGGAAGACGCGGCGCGGGCACGGCCGGCTGCGTCGATAATCAGGTTTCGGATACGCAGGTGTCAGCCCGGATAGAGCTGCCGCCACGCGTCGCCGCGCTAAATTATGGCGCACGGGCAGCCTTCATAGGATTTCCAGCTACGTAGGAAAGTTCCCATGAAGATCGCCGTAACGTCGTAGGTGGCATGGAAATAGGCCACCGCAGGCTGCTATAAAGGCAACCCGGCCTGCATTCACGATAGTTTCACAATGCCATCTGCGCGTGACTATTGTGCCGTGCCCCTCCCAAAGATTACTAGTGTCCCGACATGAGCCAACAATTCCAACATGATGTCCTGGTGATCGGCAGCGGCGCTGCCGGTCTCAGCCTGGCACTCAACCTGCCCAGCCACTTGCGCATTGCCGTGCTGAGCAAAGGTGACCTGAGCAATGGGTCCACCTTCTGGGCCCAAGGCGGTGTCGCTGCGGTACTGGACGACACCGATACCGTCCAGTCACATGTCGAGGACACCCTCAACGCCGGCGGCGGCCTGTGCGACGAAGCAGCAGTACGCTTCACTGTCGAGCACAGCCGCGAAGCCATTCAATGGCTGATCGAACAAGGCGTACCGTTTACCCGGGACGAACATTACAGCGTTGACGACGGGGGCTTCGAGTTTCACCTGACCCGCGAAGGCGGCCACAGCCATCGGCGCATCATCCATGCCGCCGATGCAACGGGCGCAGCCATTTTCACCACGCTCCTGGAACAGGCCCGCAAGCGCCCGAACATCCAACTGCTGGAGCAGCGTGTGGCGGTCGACCTGATTACCGAGCGCCGCCTAGGGATGGCGGGCGATCGTTGCCTGGGTGCCTATGTACTGAACCGCAACAGCGGCGAAGTGGACACCTTCGGCGCACGCTTTACCGTGCTGGCCACGGGCGGCGCAGCCAAGGTCTATCTGTACACCAGCAACCCTGACGGCGCGTGCGGTGACGGCATCGCCATGGCCTGGCGCGCCGGCTGCCGTGTAGCCAATCTGGAATTCAACCAGTTCCACCCGACCTGCCTGTATCACCCGCAGGCCAAGAGTTTCCTCATCACCGAAGCCTTGCGTGGCGAGGGCGCCCTGTTGCGCCTGCCCAATGGCGAACGCTTCATGCCGCGCTTCGACCCCCGCGAAGAGCTGGCTCCACGCGACATCGTGGCCCGCGCCATAGACCACGAGATGAAACGCCTGGGCGTAGACTGCGTGTACCTCGACATCACCCACAAGCCCGCCGACTTCATCAAGAGCCATTTTCCGACCGTCTACGAACGCTGCCTGACCTTTGGCATCGACATTACCCGTCAACCCATCCCGGTCGTCCCCGCCGCCCACTACACCTGCGGTGGTGTGGTGGTCGATGATCGCGGCCACACCGATGTACCCGGCCTGTACGCCATTGGCGAAACCAGCTTCACCGGCCTGCATGGCGCCAACCGCATGGCCAGCAATTCATTGCTGGAGTGCTTTGTCTACGGCCGCTCCGCTGCTGCCGACATCCAGTCGCACCTGGAGCAGATTGCCATGCCGAAGTCCCTGCCCTGCTGGGACGCCAGCCAGGTCACCGACTCGGACGAGGATGTGATCATTGCGCACAACTGGGACGAGCTGCGGCGTTTCATGTGGGACTACGTAGGCATCGTGCGCACCAGCAAGCGCCTGCAACGCGCCGAGCATCGCGTCCGCCTGCTGCTGGACGAGATTGACGAGTTCTACAGCAACTACAAAGTCAGCCGCGACCTGATCGAACTGCGCAATCTGGCCCAGGTGGCGGAGCTGATGATTCGCTCGGCGATGCAGCGCAAGGAAAGCCGAGGGTTGCATTACACACTGGATTATCCGGGGATGCTGCCTGAGGCAAAGGACACGATCCTCAGCCCGCGCTGAGGATCGGCGTCGCCTTCTTCGCGGGGCAAGCCTAATGCCCAACCACCTCAGCCCACCTGCGCCGACTGAACTTCAGCCTCACCCGCAGACGCCGATGCTGATCAGCCCCAAGGGCATCCCTGACGATGCATTGGCTTTCGCCAAACCAGCGCCTTGGGCGTACAAACCGCAATACCACCACCCCGGGCAGCGCCACGCTGTCCCGACACAAGCGCACCGCCTGCCACCCGTCGGCACGGCTGAACAGCCACCAACCAAGCGCATCGCGGCGCAGGCCGGTGACGGCTTGGGCATCGGTCAGGATGATACGTCGGGGAATTACCCAGCAGGCATGAGCCAGACATGCGCCTGCAACAGGAAGGCAAAGCCACCAGGGCAAGGCACTCAGCCACAAGGCAAACTGAGCAAGCCCCAGGCAAATCAGGTAGGCCGCCAGCAACAGGCGTGAGCCCTGCCAGCGGCACTCGAAACACTCACTTGGGCTGGACACGATCCAGGATGATGCGGACCATGCGTTGCAGCTCCGGATCTTCTGACTCGGTGCGCTCCATGAACCAGCCGAACATGTCCTGATCCTCGCAGCTCAACAGGCGCACATAGAGTTCGCGGTCAGCTTCGCTCAGGGTCGCGTAGACTTCCTGGGTGAAAGGCACCAGCAGCACGTCGAGTTCCAGCATGCCGCGACGGCTGTGCCAGAAAAGCCGGTTGAGTTCAGTTTGTTCGACCATGGGGCCCTCCTCAAATGGGCCGCCAGTATACAGCCAGGCGCAGTAAGCGGCACGAGGCGTTGGTCTAGTCACCTACCTATTTTGTTACTGGCGTTCTATGATGGCCGCCAGTCTTTAGCCACCGCGATCCCCCATGGCCGATTCCGCTTTCTTCAGCCCCCTGTCCCACGAGGGCATCCTTGCCGTCCGCGGCTCCGACGCCGGCAAGTTTCTGCAGGGCCAGCTGACCTGCAACATCAACTACCTCAGCCTTGAGCACGCCAGCCTTGGCGCCCGCTGCATGGTCAAAGGGCGTATGCAGTCCAGTTTCCGTATCCTGCCAGAAGGCAATGGTTACCTGCTGGCGATGGCCAGCGAACTGCTCGACGCGCAGATGGTCGACCTGAAGAAGTATGCGGTGTTCTCCAAGGCCACGCTTGCCGACGAAAGCGCCGCCTGGGTACGTTTCGGCCTGCAGGGCGGTGATGCGGCGCTGCAGGCGCTGGGTTTGAGCGTGCCGGCCAGCACAGGCGCCACGGTGCGCCATGAAGGCCTGATCGCCATTGCCGCGTCTGCAGGACGCGTGGAACTGTGGGTACCCGCAGACGCTGCTGCGAGCGTTCGCGAGAAGCTCGCCGCCGCGCTGCCCGAAGGCAGCCTCAACGACTGGCTGCTGGGGCAGATCCGCGCCGGTATCGGCCAGGTCATGGGCCCGACTCGCGAGCTGTTCATCCCGCAGATGATCAATCTGCAGGCGGTCGATGGCGTGAGCTTCAAGAAAGGTTGTTATACCGGCCAGGAGATCGTCGCCCGCATGCAGTACCTGGGCAAGCTCAAGCGCCGCCAGTACCGCCTGTTGCTCGATCAGCTGGAGGTCCCAGCACCCGGCAGCGAAATCTTCTCGCCTACCCATGGTTCGTCGGTCGGCGAGGTCGTCCTTGCGGCCAGTACGGGCCAGGGTTGCGAACTGCTGGCGGTGCTGACGGCCGACGCGGTGGAAGATGACAACCTGCACTTGGGCAGCCCGCAAGGCCCACGCCTTGAGGTGTCGAGCCTGCCTTACGAACTGGACCGCGACCGGGAAATCCAGCGCTGACCAGCCCGCCACCCCTGCGCTAGAGAAGTACATGAACAAGCTGGCCGAGATGGTTCAAGCACAGTTGCTCGCTGCCATCGCCAACGATGACCTGGTCCTGCCGACCCTTCCGGAAGTCGCCCTGAGCATCCGCGAGGCCGCCGAGAACACCGAGATCAGCGTTGCCGCCCTGAGCAAGGTGATCGGCCGCGATGCCGCCCTCTCCGCACGCCTGATCAAGGTGGTCAACAGCCCGCTGTTGCGCGCGGCGGTCGAGGTGACCGACCTGCATACGGCCATAACCCGCCTGGGTATCAACTACAGCTGCAACCTGGCCATTGGCCTGGTGATCGAACAGATCTTCCATGCCCGCTCTTCGGCAGTGGAACAAAAACTCAGGGATATCTGGGCCAACAGCCTGGAAGTGGCGGGTATCAGCTATGAACTGTGCCGCCGCTACACACAGCTGAAACCCGACCAGGCCACCCTCGGCGGCCTGGTCCATCAGATCGGCGCACTGCCGGTGCTGATTTACGCCGAGGAACATAACGAACTACTTTCCGACCCGGTCTGCCTGCACTATGTGATCGAGCAGATCCAACCGGTGCTGGGTGACAAGATACTTTCGTCATGGGAGTTTCCCGAGCAATTGGTCAACCTGCCGAGCCAGGTACAGGACCTGGACCGGCAAACCGAAAAAGTCGACTACATCGACGTGGTGCAGATTGCCCGCTGCATCAGCCAGCGCGGCCGTAGCCGGCCTCTGGCGGCCTTGCCGGCGTATCGGCATCTCGGCTTGCCATACGGCACGGAGCTTGAAGTAGACGAGCTGCTGGAAGCGCGGAGCATGCTGCGCTGACCCGCCAACGCCTCAGTCGGCAATGAAGCTCACCCTGACTTTCAACCCGCCGTTTTCGCCATCGTGCAGGCTGATCTGAGCCAGGTGCGCGCGACAGATCTCGCCGACAATCGCCAGGCCCAGCCCGCTCCCCTGGGCACTGCGCCGATAGAAGCGTTCGAACACCCGGTCACGCTCATCTTCTGGAATCCCGGGCCCATCATCCTCGATTTCCAGCACCGCTGGCTCCAGCACCCGCAAGATCACATTGCCACCCGGCGGGGTGTGCGCCAGCGCGTTATCCACCAAGTTGCTCAATAATTCATTGAGCAGCGTAGGTTCGCCTCTGAGCCACACCGGCGCTTCAGCCTCCAGTGCCAGTGCCACACCCCGATTGTGCGCCAGTGGTGCCATGGCCATGCCCAGCTCGCGGGCCAGCTGGCTCAGGTCCAGGCGCTGTGCGCCACCTTCGGCGATTGCCCGGGCACCGTTCTCCACCCGCGCCAGCGACAGCAATTGGTTCGCCAGATGGGTCAGGCGATCAGTGCCCTGCGCGGCTGACTCCAGGGTCTGCCGCCATTCCTCGGGCTGCTGCGAGCGCAAACCGAGCTCGACCCGCGCCTTGAGCGCGGCCAGCGGCGTGCGCAGTTCGTGGGCGGCCTCGGCGATGAATTGAGCCTGGCGCTCAAACTGACCGCGCAATCGCTCGGTGAAGTGGTTCAGGGCACGCACCAGCGGGCTCAATTCGCGCTGTACTTGCACCAGCGGCAGTGCGCGCAGGTCGTCCGGCTGGCGCTCCTCCACCGCCGTACGCAGACGCTCCAGCGGGCGCAGCGCCGCGCTCACCGCGAACCAGACCATCACCAATGCGCCCAGCGCCAGCATCCCCAGGCGCAACAGGGTGTCGGCCATCAGCCCGCGGGCCATGGCCACCCGTGCCTCTTCGGTCTCGGCCACGCGAATTTCGGCCATGCCATTCATGTTCGGCTCGCTCACCGCCTTCAACAGGCTGACCACACGCACGTCCTGGCCCAGGTAAGTTGCGTTGTAGAACCGCGCCAGCGCTGGGTAATCGTCGGTGCGCGGTGTGCCAGGCGGTGGGGGCGGCAGGTTTTCGTAGCCCGAGATCAGCTTCTGGTTGATGTCCAGCACCTGGTAATAGATGCGCCCGGCGCTGTCGTAGGCGAAGGTGTCGAGGGCCACGTAGGGCACGTCTGCGCTGAGCGTGCCGTCGCGCTGCGAAAGTCCGGCGGCGATGGTTCTCGCCGAGGCGAGCAGTGTGCGGTCGTAGGCCGTGTCGGCCGCTTCGCGCCCATTCCAGTAGGCGCTCAGCCCGCTGGCCAGCATCAGCACCACCAGTAGCAGCGCCAGGTTGCCCAACAACCGCCCGCGCAGGCTGCCATTGTCACGCATCGCGGTGCTCTAGCAGGTAGCCCAGGCCGCGGAAGGTGACGATGGCCACCGACTGGCCATCGAGTTTCTTGCGCAGGCGGTGGATGTAGATTTCGATGGCGTCAGCGCTGGCCTCCTCGTCCAGGCCAAATACCTGGGCAGCCAGCTGCTCCTTGCTCATCACCCGGCCTGGGCGCGCGATCAGCGCTTCGAGCACGCTTTGCTCACGAGAGGTCAGGGTCAGGTTGTCATCACCGAGGCTGAAGCGCCGGGTATCGAGGTCGTACACCAGCGGCCCGCAGCGCTGCTGGCGTTCGCCACCGAGCACGCTGCGCCGCAGCAGGGCCTTCACCCGAGCTTCAAGCTCGGTCAGCTCGAAAGGTTTGGCCAGGTAATCGTCGGCCCCCAGATTCAACCCGTGCACCCGATCTTTCACATCGCTGCGCGCGGTCAGCATCAGCACGGGCAGGGTCTTGCCGCGGCCACGCAGGCGCGCCAGCACTTCAAAGCCATCCATGCGCGGCAAGCCCACGTCGAGCACGGCAACGGCGTATTCCTCGCTGGCCAGCGCCAGGTCGGCAGCCACGCCATCGTGCAATACATCCACGGTCAAGCCATGGCTCTTGAGGGCCTGGGCCACGCTTTCGGCCAGTTGCAGATGGTCTTCGACCAGCAGCACACGCATCGGATTCTCCCTGCTCGGGTGGGCGGTGGCGCGGAGTGTACCGCTGTGGCCCGCGCTGTGAAGCCCCTAGTAATAAACCTTTCAAGCTGAAAGGTTAGCGAAAGGTTCGTTACCTAGCATCGCACCACGGTTGCCCCGCGCGCCGAAAAAAGCACCAGCAAGGTGCAACGAATAAGAACAATAAACGGAGCCATCCTCGATGCTGTCATCGCAGCCGCAGGCGTTCGCGCCTACCCGTTCCCTGTCCGCACGCCCATCCGCCATTGCCAGCGCCCTTGCGCTTGCCGGCGTCGCCCCGATGAGCCAGGCCGCCTTCTTCGAAGACAGCACGGCGACCGTCGAAACCCGCAACATGTACTTCAACCGTGACTTCCGCGACGGCACCAGCGCACAACAATCCAAGCGTGACGAATGGGCCCAGGGCTTCATGCTCAACTTCGAGTCCGGCTACACCGATGGCACCGTGGGCTTTGGCCTGGACGCGCTGGGCATGCTCGGCATCAAGCTCGACTCCAGCCCAGACCGTACCGACACTGGCCTGCTGCCGACCCACGATGATGGCAAGGCGGCCGATGAATATTCCAAGCTCGGCCTGACCGGCAAAGTGAAAGTGTCGAAGACCGAACTGAAGGTCGGCACGCTGATCCCCGAACTGCCGACCCTGCAGCCCAACGATGGCCGTATCCTGCCGCAAACCTTCGAAGGCGGCCTGCTGACCTCGCAAGAAATCAAAGGCCTGACCTTCACCGGCGGGCGCCTGGACAAGGCCAAGGACCGCAACGACACCAACTGGGAAGACCTGGCCCTCAACAACAAGAATGGCCGCTTCGGGGGCACCTTCAGCGCCGACAACCTCGACCTCGCCGGCCTGGACTACAAGTTCACCGACCGCATCACCGGCAGTTACCATTTCGCCCAGCTCGACGACATCTACCGCCAGCACTTCATCGGCCTGCTCGCCACCCAACCCTGGGGCCCTGGCACCTTCGGCGCCGACCTGCGCCTGGCGATCAGTGACGATGCCGGTGCGGCCAAGGCCGGGCGCATCGACAACACCACCTTCAACGGCATGCTCAGCTACAGCCTCGGCGGGCACAAGGTCAGTGGCGCCTGGCAGCAGCTGTCCGGCGACAGCGCCTTCCCCTACATCGATGGCGCCGACCCGTACCTGGTCAACTTCGTCCAGATCAACGACTTCGCCGGTGCCGACGAGCGCTCCTGGCAGGCGCGCTACGACTACAACTTCGCCGCCTTGGGAATTCCTGGCCTGACCTTCATGACCCGCTACATCAACGGCGACAACGTCAGCCGCGCCGCAAGTGGCGAGGGCAAGGAGTGGGAACGCGATACCGAGTTCAAGTACGTGGTACAAAGCGGCCCGTTGAAAAACGTCGCCGTGCGCCTGCGCAACGCCACCTTCCGCTCCAACTTCGCCCGCGATGCCGATGAAGTGCGGCTGCTGGTGAGCTACAGCGTCGCCCTGTGGTAACCCCTATAACAACAATGCTCACGGAGATAGACGATGACCTTTTCACTGCGCCGCCTCGTCCTGGCCACCGGTTGCCTGCTGTTGGCCGGCAATGCCCTCGCTGCTGAACCGAAACGCCCTGAATGCATCGCCCCGGCCTCGCCCGGCGGCGGTTTCGACCTGACCTGCAAGCTGGTGCAGAGCGCCCTGGTGCAGGAGAAGATCCTCAGCAAACCGATGCGTGTCACCTATATGCCTGGCGGTGTCGGCGCGGTGGCCTACAACGCCGTGGTCGCCCAGCGTCCGGGCGATGCCGGCACGCTGGTGGCGTGGTCCAGCGGCTCCTTGCTGAACCTGGCCCAGGGCAAGTTTGGCCGCTTCGACGAAAACGCCGTGAAATGGCTGGCAGCGGTCGGCACCAGCTACGGCGCCATCGCCGTGAAAAGCGATTCGCCTTACAAGACGCTCGATGACCTGGTCGCAGCGCTGAAAAAAGACCCGAGCAAGGTAGTGATCGGCTCCGGTGGCACCGTCGGCAGCCAGGACTGGATGCAGACCGCCCTTATCGCCAAGGCGGCCGGCATCAACCCGCGCGACTTGCGCTATGTGGCCCTTGAAGGTGGCGGTGAAATTGCCACCGCGCTGCTGGGTGGCCACATTCAGGTCGGCTCCACTGACATTTCCGACTCCATGCCGCACATCCAGAGCGGCAACATGCGCATCCTCGCCGTGTTCTCGGAAAACCGCCTGGACGAGCCGGAGATGAAAAATATCCCCACCGCCAAAGAGCAGGGCTACGACATCGTCTGGCCGGTGGTGCGTGGCTTCTACCTGGGGCCGAAAGTGAGCGATGAGGACTACGCCTGGTGGAAAGAGTCCTTCGACAAGATGCTCGCCTCCGAAGACTTCGCCAAGCTGCGCGACCAGCGCGAGCTGTTCCCGTTCGCCATGACCGGTGACGAGCTGGATGGCTATGTGAAGAAACAGGTGGCGGACTACAAGGCGCTGGCCAAGGAATTTGGCTTGATTCAATAAGTATTCCAGCCCTCCACGACACCTGTGGGAGCGGGCTTGCCCGCGAATGCGTCAGATCAGGCAACAGCATGGCTCGTGCTGAAGCTTTCGCGGGCTAGCCCGCTCCCACAGGTTCCGTGGCGAGTCGAAAATACCACCGAGGATTCCCCAATGATCCTGCAACGCCTTTTCGCCCTGGTCCTGCTGGCGGTGTGCGCCGCCCTGGCCGTGATGGCCTGGCCTTACCAGGCAGCGTTTTCCTACGAACCGGTCGGCCCCCGCGCCTTCCCGTTGCTGATGCTCGGCCTGATGGGCCTGGGCCTGCTCTACCTTGCGATCCGCCCTACGCCCATCGTGCACAAAGACGACGAGCCGGCGCTGGACCGCGAAACCCTGACCAAGATCGCCGCCTGCGTCGGCTTGCTCATTGTCTTCGCCAGCACCTTCGAAGCCCTGGGCTTCATCCTCAGCGCGATCCTGGTCGGCCTGCCCATGGCCCGGCTGTATGGCGGCCGCTGGTTGCACAGCGCCATCGTGGTGGTGGGCATGAGCCTGTTCCTCTACTGGCTGTTCGACCGCGTGATGGATGTCCCACTGCCCCTTGGCCTGCTGAGCGTACTGGAGAACTGACACATGGATACCTTGAGCTACCTGGGCCAGGGCTTCGGCGTCGCCTTGAGCCCGTACAACCTGGTCACCGCCCTTTCCGGCACGCTGATCGGCACCGTGGTCGGCCTGCTGCCGGGCCTGGGCCCGATCAACGGTGTGGCGCTGCTGATTCCGATTGCCTTCGCCCTCGGCCTGCCACCTGAGTCGGCGCTGATCCTGCTGGCGGCGGTGTACCTGGGCTGTGAATACGGCGGGCGAATCAGCTCGATCCTGCTGAACATCCCTGGCGAAGCGTCGACCGTGATGACCACCCTCGACGGCTACCCGATGGCCCGCAAAGGCTTGGCCGGCGTGGCGCTATCGCTGTCGGCGTGGAGTTCGTTCATCGGTGCCTTCATCGCCACCTGCGGCATGGTGCTGTTCGCGCCGCTGCTGGCGAAATGGGCGATTGCCTTCGGCCCCGCGGAGTACTTCGTGCTGATGGTGTTCGCCATCGTCGCGCTAGGCGGCATGGCCGGTGACAAACCACTGAAGACCTTTATCGCGGCGCTGATCGGCTTGTTCCTGTCAGCGGTCGGTATCGACGCCAACAGCGGCGTGTACCGCTTCACTGGTGACAGCGTGCACTTGGCCGATGGCATTCAGTTC
Organism: Pseudomonas sp. NPDC090752; assembly: GCF_055584805.1. Lineage (NCBI taxonomy): Bacteria > Pseudomonadati > Pseudomonadota > Gammaproteobacteria > Pseudomonadales > Pseudomonadaceae > Pseudomonas > Pseudomonas sp. NPDC090752. The sequence continues at coordinate 25,120 of NZ_JBVJLI010000007.1, forward strand.
GTGGTGCTGGTGCTTGGCCTGTTCTCGATCAGCGAGATTCTCCTGCTGCTGGAAAAGACCCACCACGGCCACCAGGCGGTCAAGGCCACTGGGCGCATGCTGTTCAACTTCAAGGAAGCCGCCTCGGTGTTCGTAGTCAACATCCGTTGTGGCTTGCTCGGCTTCATCATGGGCGTGCTGCCGGGTGCTGGCGCGACGCTGGCCAGCGCCGTGGCCTACATGACCGAGAAGCGCATCGCCGGCGAAAGCGGCACCTTCGGCAAGGGCGATGCCCGCGGCCTGGCTGCACCGGAAACCGCCATCGGCGCGTCCTGCTGTGGCGCCCTGGTGCCAATGCTGACGCTGGGTGTTCCAGGCTCGGGTACCACCGCGGTGATGATCGGCGCGCTGACCCTGTACAACATCACCCCCGGCCCGCTGCTGTTCGAACAGCAACCGGACATCGTCTGGGGCCTGATCGCCTCGCTGTTCATCGCCAACATCATGCTGGTGATCCTCAACATCCCGATGATCCGCATCTTCACCCGCATCCTGGCTGTACCGAACTGGGCCTTGGTACCGGTGATCGCGATCATCACCGCGATCGGCGTATATGCCGTGCATGCCACTACCTTCGACCTGTTCCTGATGGTCGGTATCGGCATCATGGGCTACATCCTGCGCAAGCTGGACTTCCCGCTGTCGCCAATCCTGCTCGGGTTCATCCTCGGCGGCCTGATGGAGCAGAACCTGCGCCGTGCGCTGTCGATCTCCAACGGTGAGCTGGGCATCCTCTGGTCCAGCCCGATCAGCATGGGCGTGTGGGCCCTGGTGGCGTGCATGCTGTGCCTGCCACTGCTGCGGATCTGGCGCAAGCGCAGCCTGCAGCGCCGGGCGATGGCCGATGCCTGATCGGTCGTTGCCGCTGTTCTGGGCAACCGGGCTGGTCGGCCTGGCGGGCGGGTTTCTCGCCAGCCAGGTCGGCTGGCCTTTGCCATGGATGGTCGGCTCGTTGCTGGCGATCATCCTGGTGCGCTGCCTGACGCCCTGGCAGCTTTCGGAAATCCCCAATGGCCGCAAATGCGGGCAATGCATCATCGGCCTGGGCATCGGCCTGCACTTCACCCCGGCGGTGATCGAACAGGTGGCCAGCCATTTCCTGCTGATCTTCTTCGCCGCGCTGTTCACTACCCTTTCCAGCGTGGTGGGTGTGTGGTTACTGCGGCGCACCGGCGAGGACCGCGCCACGGCGTTTTTCGCCAGTATGCCTGGCGGTTCGGGGGAGATGGTCAACCTGGGCGCGCGCAACGGCGCGGTGCTCAGCCAGGTGGCGGCGGCGCAGAGCCTACGCGTGCTGGCAGTGGTGCTGTGCGTCCCCGCGCTGTTCAAGTTCCTGATCGGTGATGGTGTGCCGCTCAATCACGCCGGCAGTGTGAGCTGGGGCTGGCTGGCATTGATCGCACCGCTGGGTGTGGCGGTCGGTTTCATCTGGCAGCGGTTGCGCCAGCCTAACCCTTGGCTGTTCGGGCCATTGCTGGTGGCGGCAACGATTAGTCTGGCGGGTAACCTGCAGATCGCCCTGCCCAACGGCGCCAGTCAGATCGGCCAGTGGCTGATCGGCAGCGGCCTGGCTTGTCATTTCAATCGTGCGTTTTTCCGCCGCGCCCCTTCATTTTTAGGGCGTACGCTGCTGGCCACGGCGCTGTGCATGCTGATTGCCGGCAGTGCGGCGTGCTGCTTGAGCGTGATGACGGCGCTGGACCTGCGCTCGCTGACCCTGGGGATGATGCCTGGCGGCATTGCCGAGATGAGCCTGACGGCGGAGACCCTGCAGCTATCGGTACCGTTGGTGACGGCGCTGCAGGTGATGAGGCTGTTGTTCGTGCTGTTTCTGGCGGAGCCGCTGTTCAGGTTGTGGAACGCTGACCAGCGGCAATCGCGAAGCCGCTGATGTTAAAGCGGCGGCAACGCCCAGTTGATCGGCGCCAGCCCACGCTGCTCGAGAAAACCGTTGGCCCGGCTGAAATGCCCGCAGCCGAGGAACCCCCGATAAGCTGACAGTGGCGACGGGTGCACCGACTTCAGCACCAGGTGCTTGGTGCCGTCGATCAGTTTCTGCTTGCTCTGGGCATGCGCGCCCCACAGCAGAAACACCACGTTCGGACACTGCTCGCTGACCACCTGAATGATCCGGTCAGTGAAGAACTCCCACCCTTTCTTGGCATGCGAAGCAGCATTGGCGCGCTCGACGGTCATGGTCGTATTGAGCAGCAGCACGCCTTGCTCGGCCCAGCTCTGCAGGTAGCCGTGGCTGGCAATCGGGATGTTCAGGTCGCGCTGCATTTCCTTGTAGATGTTCACCAGCGACGGCGGCGTCGGCACGCCCGGCTGCACCGAGAAGCACAGGCCATGGGCTTGACCCGGGCCGTGGTACGGATCCTGGCCGAGAATAACCACTTTCACCTGCGTCAGCGGCGTGGAGTTGAGTGCATTGAAGATCAGCGGCCCGGGCGGGTAGATTTCCTTGCCGGCGGCATGTTCCTGGCGCAAGAACTCACGCAGCTGGTGCATGTAGGGCTGGTCGAACTCGGCACGCAGTGCGTCTTTCCAGCTGGGTTCGAGTTTGATGCGATCGTCGTCAGTCATGGGGCCATCCGTAAACAATGGCGCGACACTAGGTAAGCCGTCCCCCCTTGTCAATCGGTCCGACCGAGGACCGGCGTGATCGGCCAGGCAGGCCATACTAGGGTGATGACTTGAGCGAGGTAGTCCATGGCCATTCACTGCGAGGTACTCACTGGCGCCGACGGCGCCCGCATCGGCATTGCCACCCTGGATGCGCCCAAGGCGCTCAATGCCCTGAACCTGCCGATGATCGAGGTGCTCGGCGAACAACTGCACACGTGGGCGCAGGACCCAGCGGTGGTCTGCGTACTATTGCGCGGCAATGGCGCCAAATCGTTCTGCGCCGGGGGCGACGTCAGGGCGCTGGCCCAGGCCTGCCGTGATCACCCCGGCAGCGTACCGCCACTGGCGGCGACGTTCTTTGCCGCCGAATATCGCCTCGACTACCTCATTCATACCTACCCCAAGCCGCTGCTGTGCTGGGGCCATGGCCATGTGCTGGGTGGCGGCATGGGGCTGCTGCAGGGCGCCGGGGTGCGCATCGTCACGCCGAGTAGCCGGCTGGCGATGCCGGAAATCAGCATCGGCCTTTACCCCGATGTCGGCGCCAGTTGGTTCCTCGCCCGCCTGCCTGGCAAGTTGGGGTTGTTCCTGGGGCTGACCGGAGCCCCCATCAATGCCCGCGACGCCCTCGACCTTGGCTTGGCTGACCGATTCTTTGGCGAGCACCAGCAAGAGGGCCTGTTGGACGAGCTGTTGCAAATGAACTGGCAGGAACAGACCGACCTGCAACTCAACAGCCTGCTCAAGGCAGAACAGCATCGTGCCTTCGCCGAGTTGCCCGAGGCTCAGTGGCTACCGCGGCGCCAGGCGATCGACGCACTGCTCGATGTCGCCGACCCCGCAGCTGCATGGCGGGCACTTGAGGGATTGAAACACCATGCCGATCCTCTATTGGCCGAAGCAGGCCAGCGCTTGCACGAAGGCTGCCCGCTGACGGCGCACCTGGTCTGGGAGCAAATCCGCCGGGCTCGGCATTTGTCATTGGCCCAGGTGTTCCAGATGGAATACAGCATGAGCCTCAACTGCTGCCGTCATCCGGAGTTCAGCGAAGGCGTACGGGCGCGCTTGCTGGACAAGGACAACCAGCCGCGCTGGCACTGGCCGGATGTGGCGCAGGTGCCGGCAGCGGTGGTCGAGGCGCATTTCGTGAAGGTGTGGGAGGGGCGGCACCCTTTGATTGATCTGGCTTGATGGGGCTGCTCTGCAGCCCATTCGCGGGACAAGCCCGCTCCCACAGGTACAGCGCTGGTCTGGGACTTTGCGCGACTCCTGTGGGAGCGGGCTTGCCCCGCGAATGGGCCGCATTGCGGCCCTGTCAGTCCTTAACGTTGCCAGTTGCGATCGCCGCCGCGACCGCCATCCGGCCGGCGGTCACGATCACCCCGGCCATTGGAATGCCAACGATCATTCTGATAACGCCGACTGTCGTTGCGGTAGTCATGCCGATCGCGATCACGTCCATAGTCATAGCGCTGGCGATTGCCGTAGTCATAGCGCGGGTTGCCATGCCACTGCTTCATGCCAGGCTGCGGATGTGGCCGATATTGCGGCACCGGCGCAGGGCGGTAATAACGTGGAGCAGGCTGGTAGTAGTAGCGCGGTTGCGGCGCAACATAGTAGCGGTCGTGGCGGTAGTACCCCGGCGCGACGTAGCGATCGGTGGTGTAGTAATCCGAACGGTAGTAACTGCCGCCTTCGTAATAAGGCACGCAGGCGGTCGTCATCAGACCCAACAGGGCGATCAACAGGATTCGATAGGACATGGCGGCCTCCTGGACCGCTGGGGTGCCCGAACAGCGGCGCTGGCGAGCATCGACGGCAATGCGTGGGTCGACACTGAATAAGACATTGCAGCCGATGTGCAGTGCCATTTCCGCAACAATTTGAAACAGCTCGGATACCCGCAAAAAACCTGCAGTCTTTTTTCGGTCATCTCACTAGAATGAGCGCCTCGGCACATATCAGGGGACGATCATGCCTACACGCTCCGCATTGTTTTCGCAGCGCTCGTTGATCCTCGCCCTGCTGGTGCTGTTGGCCTGCGGCTTCCTCGCCACCTCGCTGCTCAGCTACTTCGCCTCACGCAGCGCGATCCGCGATGGCATCATCAATACCGAACTGCCGCTGACGTCCGACACGGTCTATTCGGAAATCCAGAAAGACCTCATCCGCCCCGTGCTGATCGCCTCAATGATGGCCCAGGACACCTTCCTGCGCGACTGGGTACTCGCTGGCGAACAGGATACCCAGCGCATTACCCGCTTCCTCGGTGAAGTGATGGGCAAGCAGGACACCTTCACGTCCTTTTTCGTCTCCGACCACAGCCTCACTTATTACCAGGCCAAGGGCGTGCTCAAACATGTCGAGCCGGGTGCCTGGCGTGACGCCTGGTATTTCCGCCTGCGCGAACGCCAGGTGCCTTACGAAATCAACGTCGACCTGGACATGGCCAACCAGGACAGCCTCACCGTGTTCATCAACCACCGGGTGCTGGACTACCAGCAGCGATTCATCGGCGCAACCGGGGTAGGCCTGAGTGTGGACGCGGTGGTCAAGCTGATCGACACCTACCAGCGCCGTTACCAGCGTTCGGTGTACTTCACCGACGCCCAGGGCAAGGTCCTGCTCACCGGCTCCGATGGCGGCCCTCACGGTTTGCGGGTTGGCCAAACGCTACACGACAATCCCGAACTGAACGCATTGTTGGTGCAACAGCCAGTCCCCAGCGAAGGCAGTCACGAATACAAGGACAGCGAAGGCCACAGCCACTTCCTCAACGTACGGCACCTGCCCGAGCTGGACTGGTTCCTGCTGGTGGACAAGCGCGAAACCGGTGCCCTGGACCGCGTTCGCCACTCGCTGTATCTGAATTTGGCGATCTGCGCGATGATCACCCTGGTGGTGCTGTCGCTGCTGCATGCCATGCTCAGGCGCCATCAGGCCAGCATCGAGGCCCTGGCCACGCTCGACAGCCTCACCGGGCTGCCCAACCGCCGCAGCTTCGACCTGCTGGCCGCACAGGCCCTGCAGGAAGCCCAGCGCGATTGCGCACCGCTGGTGGCCATGTTGATCGACCTTGACCATTTCAAGGCGCTCAACGATACACACGGCCACCTGGCCGGCGACGAAGTGCTGCGCCAGTTTGCCAACGTGCTGCAGAGCAGCCTGCGCCAGTCAGATATACTCTGCCGCTGGGGCGGCGAGGAATTCATCGTGCTGCTACGGGAAACCGAAGGCCGGCAAGCCATCGACGTGGCGGAAAAGATCCGCCGGCGTACCGAGCATCTGACCTTCAGCTACGACGAACAGCCGTTGCGCCTGACCACCAGCATCGGCCTCAGTGGCCTGCAGCCAGATGACACCCTGCACGCCCTGCTGACCCGCGCTGACCGCGCCCTCTATCGTGCCAAGCAGGCCGGCCGCAACCGCGTCTGCAGTGAAACACCCGGATTCGCCTATGAATGACAGCCAGCGCTGCCCCGCCTGCGGCGCCCTCAACCAATGCACCTTGGCCGACCCACGCACCGCCACCGAGGCCTGCTGGTGTTTTGCCGTGGCGATCGACCCGGCAGTGCTTCAGGCTTTGCCTGCAGAACTGCGCGACCAGTCCTGCCTGTGCCCGCGCTGTGCAGCAGGCATCCCTGCGAACGCGCCAGCCCCGATCGACAGTGAAAAGCGCTAGACTGCGCGCCCTCTTCATCCACGCCGTTTGCCGCCATGCGCCTCGACCGCTTCCTTGCCAACCTGCCCTGCTACAACCGCCAGCAAGTGCGCCTGCTGATGGTGCAGCGCCGCGTGCGCGTGGATGGCCAAGCGGTATCCGATCCGCACACCGAGGTGCGCGAATTCAGCCGTATCGAGGTGGATGACCAATTGCTGCAGGCCGGGCGCCCGGCGCGCTACCTGATGCTGTATAAACCGACCGGCTGCGTCAGCGCCACCCACGACCCGCAGCACCGCACCGTGCTCGACCTGCTGCCCGCAGCGCTGCGCGACGAGCTGCATATTGCCGGGCGGCTTGACTACAACACCACTGGGCTGATGATCCTGACCAATGATGGCCAGTGGTCACGGCGCCTGACCCAACCCGCGACCAAGCTGCCCAAGCACTACCTGGTGCAGACCGAGGACGAAATCGGCGCGCACTACATCGACCAGTTTCGCGCAGGCTTCTACTTCGCCTTCGAAGACCTGACCACCCTCCCGGCGCAGCTGGACATTCTCGGCCCACGCAGCGCCAGGCTGGCGATCGTCGAAGGACGCTACCACCAGGTCAAGCGCATGTTCGGCCACTTTGACAACAAGGTGGTGGGCTTGCACCGGGAAAGCATGGGTTCGATCCGCCTCGACCCAGGCTTGGCGCCGGGTGAATTCCGGGCACTGACAGCCGAAGAGATTGCCGCGGTCTAGAGCGCTCGCGGCACTGCGCTGACGTCATACGACCGCCCGGCGAGAAAAGTCACAAATTCACCCATACGGCACTTGCGGGATCCGCAAACCCTGCTTGACTCCTAACTTGTCGGTCCGCACGTGACTCATGAGTCACAAACGCGATCCAAGACAACTTTTTGCCGGCTACCCAAGGCCTAGAAGCCTTGGGGCACGGCGAATTGCCCGCTAAAAACAATACCGTCGACACGTGTGCCAAGGATCGACACAGGGCCCCCGGTAATTCCTTCAGGCAAATGCCTACCTGTCATAAACAACGTGCACCCTAGGTGACGCGAATACCCTTTTTGCGCCAGGAGTCGATGACATGAGGCCAGAAATCGCTGTACTTGATATCCAAGGTCAGTATCGGGTTTACACGGAGTTCCATCGCGCCGATGCCGCCGAGAAAACGATCATCCTGATCAATGGCTCGCTGGCCACCACGGCCTCGTTTGCTCAAACGGTGCGTAACCTGCACCCGCAATTCAACGTCGTGCTGTATGACCAGCCGTACGCCGGCAAGTCCAAGCCACACAATCGCCAGGAACGCCTGATCAGCAAAGAGGATGAGGCGCATATCCTGCTTGAGCTGATCGAGCACTTCCAGGCCGACCATGTGATGTCGTTCTCCTGGGGCGGTGCCTGCACCCTGCTGGCGTTGGCCCACCAGCCACGATTGGTGAAAAAGGCCGTGGTCAGTTCGTTCTCGCCGGTGATCAACGAACCGATGCGCGATTACCTCGACCGTGGTTGCCAGTACCTGGCCGCCTGCGATCGCTACCAGGTCGGCAACCTGGTCAACGACACCATCGGCAAGCACCTGCCGTCGCTGTTCAAGCGCTTCAACTATCGGCATGTCAGCAGCCTGGACACCCACGAGTATGCGCAGATGCACTTCCACATCAATCAGGTGCTGCAACATGACTTGGACCGGGCGCTGAAAGGTGCACGCAACATCGACATCCCGGTGCTGTTCATCAACGGCGACCGTGATGAGTACACCACCGCCGAAGATGCCCGGCAGTTTGGCAAGCATGTCGGCAAGAGCCACTTCACCGTGATTCGCGATGCCGGCCACTTCCTGGACATGGAGAACAAAGCGGCTTGCGAAGATACCCGCAGCGCCCTGCTTGGCTTCCTCAAGCCGACGGTGCGTGAACCGCGTGCACGCAATCCGTTCAACAACACGCAAGTGCAGCATGCATGGGCTATCTGAACGCATCGGCGTCCTGTAGCCATGACCCGCAGGCTATGGGCGCCGACAGCTTTTTTTAGGCCTTGTTTATAACTGGGGCTTCTAATTCGAGGAAGGTTCTGGTAAAAAGTCGATCGCAGACGCGGGTATAGTTTAATGGTAGAACAGTAGCTTCCCAAGCTTCCGACGAGGGTTCGATTCCCTCTACCCGCTCCACACCGCATTCCCGCATGACGTTCCAACGACGTCATCGCTGTCAAAAGGAGCCTTGGCTCCTTTTTTCGTTTCTGCCTTTCCTGAAAATACCCCGAATCCGCTTGCAAGCAATACAGCTTGCGGCGCATATGCTCTGTGGATTCGCGAAACATTTCGAAAGGACTGCGCATGTTTCTCTCCCGCTGGCTACCGGGCCTTGCCAACCTGCTGCACTACCGCCGCGAGTGGTTTCACGCCGACCTGCAGGCTGGCCTGTCGGTGGCCGCCATCCAGATACCCATCGCCATCGCCTACGCGCAGATCGTCGGCCTGCCGCCCCAATACGGCCTGTATGCCTGCGTGCTGCCAATGATGGTCTATGCCCTGATCGGCAGCTCACGCCAGTTGATGGTCGGCCCAGACGCCGCCACCTGCGCGATGATCGCTGGCGCCGTGGCGCCGCTGGCCATGGGCGACCCGCAGCGCATTGCCGAGTTGTCGGTGATCGTCACCGTGCTGGTAGGCGTCATGCTGATTGCCGCGGGCCTGGCACGTGCCGGTTTCATCGCCAGCTTCTTCTCGCGGCCGATCCTGATCGGCTACCTCAATGGCATCGGACTGAGCCTGATTGCCGGGCAGTTGTCCAAAGTGGTGGGGTTCAAGATCGAGGGTGACGGGTTCATTCTTAGCCTGATCAACTTCGTACAGCGCCTGGGCGAAATTCACTGGCTGACACTGGCCATCGGCTTGGCCGGGCTGGCCCTGCTGATCTGGCTGCCACGGCGCTATCCGCGCCTGCCGGCAGCACTGGTGACGGTGGCCGTGTTCACGCTGCTGGCCGGCCTGTTTGGTCTGGACCGCCTGGGCGTAGCGATCCTCGGCCCGGTGCCGGCCGGCATCCCGCAACTGGCCTGGCCACAAAGCAACCTGGCGGAAACCAAGAGCCTGCTGCGCGATGCTCTGGGTATCGCCACTGTCAGCTTCTGCAGTGCCATGCTCACTGCCCGCAGCTTCGCCGCGCGGCACGGCTATGCGATCAATGCCAACCATGAATTCGTCGCCCTCGGCTTCAGCAACCTGGCTGCCGGGATTTCCCAGGGCTTTGCCATCAGCGGCGCCGATTCGCGCACCGCGGTCAACGACATGGTCGGCGGCAAGAGCCAACTGGTCGGCATCATCGCCGCACTGGTGATCGCCTTGATCCTGCTGTTCTTCACCGCGCCGATGGCCTGGATCCCCCAGGCAGCGCTGGGTGCCGTATTGCTGATGGCCGGCTGGGGGTTGATCGACATCCGATCGCTGGGGCGTATCCGCCGCCTGAGCCGTTTTGAATTCTGGCTGTGCCTGCTAACCACGGTCGGCGTACTGGGCCTGGGCGTTCTGCCGGGGATCGTGTTTGCCGTGACGCTGGCGATTCTGCGCTTGCTGTACAGCATTTACCAACCCACCGACGCGGTGCTGGGCTGGCTGCCGGGCACCGAGGGCCAGGTCGACATCCGCAAGCACCCGCAAGCCCGCACCGTGCCTGGCCTGGTGGTGTACCGCTTCGACGATGCAATCCTGTTCTTCAACGCCGACTACTTCAAGATGCGCCTGCTCGAAGCCGTGCAAAGCCAGGCCCAGCCCCGCGCCGTGCTGTTCGATGCGGAAGCGGTGAGCAGCATCGATGTCAGTGGCATTGCCGCCCTGCGCGAGGTACGCGACACCCTCTCGGCACAAGGCATCTTCTTCGGCATCGCCCGCGCCCGCGGCACGTTCCTGCGCATGCTGGTGCGCTCGGGGATGGCCCGGGAGATGGAGGATAAGCTGCTGTTTGGCTCGGTGCGGGCGGGGATACGGGCGTATCGGGTGTGGAGGAACAGGAGTCGCAAGGATACATTGCCCGGATAAGGAAATAGCCTACATTGGAGTCGGAAGGAGACGATCGGCTAGTCAATGCGGTGTCCGCTAGCCTGAAAAGCCCTGATTCAGATGATGGAGCGTTATCTTTTCGTCATAGCGCTGGATGATTGAGGCACACATGAGCAAGTTTTTCGAAGAGCTGATGCAGAGCGTCCAGCAAATAGACGACATCGTTCAAGGCACGCTCGAGCCCTCGCGCACATTCGATATTGACGCCCTCCAAGTCAAAATCATCCGCAAGTCCACAGGTTTATCGCAATCACGTTTTGCCGAAATGATCGATGTTCAAGTCGCCACCTTGAGAAACTGGGAACAGCGACGCAGGGAGCCCACTGGACCGACTAAAGCTTTGCTACGGGCCATACGCAACGATCCCGACCATGTCCTCATAGCGCTGGCCCACTAACGACTGCGTCGACTGCTCAGTACCCCAATTTTTTCAGTAAGCCCGACTCACTTTCAGCCGGGCGATGATAAAAGCGCAGTAGCCTCCCCGCTCGGTTGGTAAAGATCCCATCCACCCCAACCGTCATTGCCACGTCGAAGTCCGCAACCTCATCGAGCGTATAGACATGCACCAGCAACCCACGCTCATGGCTGGCCTGGTTCATCCATGGCTGGATCAGGTCGGCATAACTCTGCTCACCCAGGCTGCTGCGCGTGGCCGAAGGGCCGGTACCGATTGCCCCACCCTGCTTGGCAATGTCCAGCCAACGCAGGAATTCCGCTTGATCCTTCGGTTGCTGACGTGCGTAGAACGCGGCCTTGTCACGTTCACCCGAGGCGGCGAAGTCCTGACCTGAGGCGGGCATGATGGCCTTGGTGCCCACCCACAGCAGGAGAATCTTCGGGATCTGCGGCATGACGTCGTGCAGCAACGTGAGGCTGTTGCGATCAAAGGTCTGCAACACCACGCGCCCAGGCCTGTCTAGCCAGCCACGGGCCTCAAGGCGCGCCTTGAGCTCACGTTCAATGCCGGGGAACTGGCTGGGCACCTTGGTTTCGATGTAAAGGCCGGGTTGGCGCTCGGGGTTGCCTTCGGCGATGTCGATGACTTCGTCCAACGTCAGGATGGACAACTTGCTGAACGAGGTTCGGGCACGCTCTGGATAGGCCCTGTTAAACCAACTGCCGGCGTCCAGCGATTTGAGTTCGGCGAGGGTGAAGGCGCTGACCGGGCTGGTCTTGCGCTCGGGGAATCGCTCGGCGACATCACTGGTGCGCGACAGCTCATCGTCATGAACCACTACCAGCACGCCATCACGGGTGCGCTGCAGGTCGAGTTCCAGATAATCGGCGCCCAGCTCGCGCGCCAGCAGGTAGGCCGGAGTGGTCGACTCCGGAGCATCGTAGGAGGCGCCACGATGAGCGATCACGGCAGGATAAGGAATGCCCTGGGCGGCGGCGAGTATCTTGCCATCCGTTGCCGAGGCCGCAGAAGCCGCCCCCAGGGCGGCCCAGGCGAGAGTCCCGATCACACTTTTGCGCATGCTGAATTCCTCTTTCATCCCGCGAACCTTGTGGTGGCTGAACCGCAACCCTCGCACACCTCGCATGACATGCTAAAGTCGCCGCCGTTTCCCGCTCCAGCGAATGGACCCATCATGCCCGCACTCGACGCCCACCTCGCCACCTGGCAAGAACTCGCCCAACGCCATCCGTGCGATGCCTTGCTGCTGGGCAACGGCGCCAGCCGTGCACTGTGGAAGCCGTTCGGCTATTTCTCGTTGTTCGAGGAAGCGCAGCGCGCTGGACGCAAGAAAGGCCTGGCGATCAGCGACCAAGCCTTGTTCAAGTCGCTGGGCACAGAATTGTTCGAGCCGGTACTGAGCACGCTCAACCATACGGTGCGCGCCAACGCTGCCCTGGCGATCAACTCCACCGCCCCGCTGAACCGCTACTACTCGATCAAAGAAGCGCTGATCCACGCCGTGCGCACCGTGCACCTCCCCTGGCCACTGATGCCGGCGGCCAGCCTGGCGTCGATCAACCAGGCCTTGCGCGGTTACCGCAGCGTCTACACCAGCAACTACGACCTGGTCCTGCCGTGGGCCGTGCAGCACGATCCACAAGGCTTCGCTGCGCTGTTCGACGAACAGGGATTCTTCGATGTGCGCCGCACGCAGGCTGCAGGTACGCGCATGCTGCACCTACATGGCGGCCTGCACCTGCTCAAGCTGCCCGACGGTGCCACCCGCCAACGCAGTGCCGAAAGCGCTGAATTGCTCGACGGCTTTGCCGTGAACATTCCAGGCGAAGTGCCGTTGTTCGTCAACGAAGACCGCAGCGACGAGAAACTGCGTGCGATCCGCAACTCGGATTATCTGAGCTGGTGCATGGGGCAGTTGGCCCAGGAAAGGCAGGGGCTATGCCTGTTCGGGCAGCACCTGGACAGCAGCGACCAGCACCTGCTCGACGCCATTCGCCAGGCGCGGCCGGCGCATCTTTCGATTGCAATCCGGCCGTTGAACGAGGCTTCGGTGATCAATCAGAAGCAGCATTTCGTTGAGCGCTTTGGTGATCTGGCGGGGACGGCGCTGCATTTCTTCGATGCGAGTACGCATCCGTTGGGGCTCGCGGAGTTGGCAATTGACGTGCCCACTAGACGCCGTTGAGGCTGCCCCAACGACACATCTTCAGTACGCCAAATCCACCGGCCGGTTGAACACCCGGGCATGTGCGCTTGATACATTGACGGTCATTGCAACCCGGGCCAGATCCAGCGTCTCCTGCCCGATGGCGTAACCTCCCCTCACCTGCAGCCAGGCCAGCACATCGGCGAGATGCCAGAGCGACGTGCTGCCTTCATGCATGGGGGCTGGAAAGCTGTGCATATGCGCCAGCATCAACTTGCGCATGTTCTGACGCGACACACCTACGATTTCTGCCACATCGGTAAGCCCAACGAGGTCAGGCGATGCCTCGATCAGCCGCGCATCAGGTACCGCAGTGCGAACATCCCTGAGCGCGCTCTTGATCGCCTCCTCGGCACTGGGCGACTCTCGTACGAACTCTAGGGACAGGCGGCCAGGCTGACCGATTCCGACCAACGTATCTTCACATCCTGATTCGGCCAGGCGCTCGAGGAGCGCATCCACATCTTCGTCTTTGATCAATTGGTACTTGAGGGTGAACTCGTATTCCATCGTCATTGCTCCTCACCCGCCTTCAACGCGGCATCCGTAGGGCCCGTACCTGCGCAGTTGTCCACGACGCGTCTCAGCTGACGGGCAAAATTGCCTGGATTCTTTGGGGTGCTCCAGATGCTGGTGATGCAATGTTCCCCGCATCGACAATCAGCATCGTTGAAGGGGCAATACAACTTCCCCCAGCAGTGCCCACCACCCGCAACGACTCTCCATCCTTGGGACTCAGCGTGCCTCAAGGCCTGCTCGACCTCTTTATTGGCGTGACTCGGGCGCGGCATCACATCTTCTCCAGTGTGGGCTCTTCACCTCCTGGTTGTCAAATGACAACTTAAGGAGGCCATGGCCACTACACTACAGATCGCTGGACGCTTTAGTGGGCTGGAAGGCGTGTTTGGGAAGCCTCCTACGCACTTTCGAGAATTGAGCTCAACAGGCTTTATTACCCAGCGATCAACCCATCCGCGCGCAATAACGTCTCCAGGCAATGTTCCTGCACCCCGTAAAACGCCTTGAGCTGCGCAATCTTCTCCAGTAACGCACCCGCCTCCACCGGCTGCTTGCGCTTCACCGCAAGGATCATCTTGTTCTTGTTGGTGTGTTCAAGCGAGATGAACTCGAACACCTTGGTTTCATAACCACAGGCTTCCAGGTACAGCGCGCGCAAGCTGTCAGTCAGCATTTCAGCCTGCTGGCCCAGGTGCAGCCCGTACTGCAGCATCGGCTGCAACAGCCCAGGGCTGTGCAGTTGCGGGCGGATCTGCTTGTGGCAGCACGGCGAACACATGATGATCGCGGCATTGCAGCGGATGCCGGTATGGATCGCGTAATCAGTGGCGATGTCGCAGGCATGTAGGGCAATCATCACCTCGATGGCCTCGGGCACCACGCTGCGTACGTCGCCGCACTGGAATTCCAGGCCTGGGTGATCCAGCCGCGACGCGGCGGCATTGCACAGGTCGACCATGTCCTGGCGCAGCTCTACCCCGGTCACCTGAGCTTCGCGGCCCAGCGTGTTGCACAGGAAATCATGCATGGCGAACGTCAGGTAGCCCTTGCCCGAGCCGAAGTCGGCCACTCGCAGTGCCTGTTGCTCAGGCACCGGAGCACTGGCCAGAGCGTGCTCGAATACCTCGATGAACTTGTTGATCTGCTTCCACTTGCGCGACATGGACGGGATCAGCGCGCCTTGTGCATCGGTCACGCCCAGGTCACGAAGGAACGGCCGCGACAACGCCAGGTAGCGCTTCTTCTCGCGGTCGTGACCAGTGCTGGCGGCGGCCTCGCGGGGCGCCTGGGCACCGTGGCGCTGGAGCATCGGCTTGCCCTTCTTGCTGAAGGACAGCTGCAGCTCGCCGTCGCCATCGAACAGGTGGGCATTGCGAAAGCCGTCCGGCAGCAGTTCAGCAACCAGCGCCAGCGCTTGGTCCAGCGCCACATTGCGAGTGATGTCGCGGGTCTGGTGGCGGTACACCAGCGACAGGTTCGGTTGCCCTTTCACCTGCACCGGCTTGGCGATGATCCGCTGCAAGGTCTGGTCGGCGCCGACAGGACGTGCCAGCACCAGCTTGACCAGGGTGTTGCCGTGCAAGGCGGCGCTTAGCACGTCGAGAAACTGGGCGCGCGCATCCGGCGCGGAAGTAGCGGGAATACTGGCGGACATGGAAAGCAGGTGCCTCGGATAGCGGGGAGCGCGTTGCGCAATGCCGCGCATTCTACGTCGATGCCTGCCCCACGCGAAGGTTTTCGCGATGGGCGTGGCTAGGCTCTGTACGAAAAGCCTTGATACTTGTTCATGCTGCGTTGAAAGCAGCCTCGGAATGCTCATGTACTCCAGTAGAGGCCGCTTCCTCGGCTGTTTTCGCCTTGCCTGACCTGCGTCTCAAGACTTTTCGTACAGAGCCTAGTCGAGGATCACCAGGCGGTTGGGCAGCTCGTTGCGCGCATGGGTTCGCGGTACGTGTTCGCTCAGCCGATCACCGCAGGCCTCGATGCAGTCGACGAAGCCTTGCAACGTCCGGCCTTGCTGCACCTGCTGGGAAAAACGGGCAACGATGATCGCGCGGGCCCGTGCATCGAGATGGCGATCGATACCTTGATCGACGAGAATTTCCACATGCCGCTCCGCTTCGGCGACAAAGATCAGCACCCCTGTGCCACCCGCCGTGTGCTGCAGGTTCTGTTCGCGAAACTGTTGCCGCGCCAGGCGCGATGCCCGCCAGCGGCGCAGGGCGGCAGGGATCAGCCAGGCTGCCATGCGCGGCTGGCGCAATACCATGCACAACCCAACGAACAGCAGCACGTTGGCAACCAGCACGCCCCGTGCACCCGGCCAGCCCAGCAGCCAGTGCAATAGCCCAGGTATGGCCAGCGCCAGCACGGCGGCCCAGAACAGCGGCAGGTAGGCATAGTCATCGGCGCGCCGGGCCAACACGGTCACCAACTCGGCATCGGTACGCCGTTCCACACGGGCAATGGCCTCGGCGATCTGGCGCTGCTCGTATTCGTTGAGGGGAGTCATGCCTTCGGTCTCTTGATCGTTCTTATTGTTCTTGTCCCGGCATTCGGGTGTTCCTCAGCGGACGACATATTCAGGCATAATCCGCCGCTGGAATTAACGCCTGTGAATCGTACAACAATAGCCGCCTGAAAACTTCGGCCGCGCACGTATCACCGTGGATACGGCACAGGCCTCGACAACGGAATTCATGATGAAACTGTCTTTGCTGGGCCTGGCCATGATGAGCCTTGCCAGTCAGGCGGCCCTTGCCGCCCCCTCCGCCCCGCCCCTGCAAGACAAGCAGGCGTTCATCGAGCACCTGATCAGCCAGATGACCGAGGCCGAGAAGATCGGCCAGCTGCGCCTGATCAGCATCGGCCCGGAGATGCCGCACGCGAAGATCCGTGAGGAAATCGCCGCCGGGCGTATCGGTGGTACCTTCAACTCGCGCACCGCACCCGAGAACCGGCCGATGCAGGACGCCGCCATGCGCAGCCGCCTGAAAATCCCGATGTTCTTCGCCTACGACACCATCCACGGCGAACGCACCATCTTCCCGATCGGCCTGGGGCTGGCCGCCACCTGGGACATGGATGCCATCGCCAAGGTCGGCCGCACCTCGGCCATCGAGGCCTCCGCCGACGCGCTGGACATGACCTTCGCGCCCATGGTCGACATCGCCCGCGACCCACGCTGGGGCCGCACCAGCGAAGGCTTCGGCGAAGACACCTACCTGACCTCGAAAATTGGTCAGGTGATGGTGCGCTCGTTCCAGGGCAGCAGCCCATCCAACGCCGACAGCATCATGGCCATCGTCAAGCACTTCGCCCTGTATGGCGCGGTGGAAGGCGGGCGCGACTACAACACGGTCGATATGAGCCTGCCGAAGATGTACAACGACTACTTGCCGCCCTACCGCGCCGCGCTCGACGCCGGTGCCGGCGGAGTGATGGTGGCGCTGAACTCGATCAATGGCGTGCCGGCCACCTCCAACACCTGGCTGATGAACGACCTGTTGCGCAAGGAGTGGGGCTTCAAGGGCGTGACCATCAGCGACCACGGCGCCATCCAGGAGCTTATCCGCCATGGTGTCGCCCGCGACGGCCGCGAGGCGGCCAAGCTGGCGATCAAGGCCGGCATCGACATGAGCATGAACGATACCCTGTATGGCGAAGAGCTGCCAGGCTTGCTCAAGTCTGGCGAGGTGACCCAGGCCGAACTGGATCAAGCCGTACGCGAAGTGCTTGGGGCCAAGTACGAAATGGGCTTGTTCAAAGACCCGTACGTGCGCATCGGCAAGGCCGAAACCGACCTCAAGGATTACTACGGCGAGGACCGCCTGCACCGCGACGCCGCCCGCGACGTAGCGCGCCGCAGTCTGGTGCTGCTGGAAAACCGCCAGCAGACCTTGCCATTGAAAAAAGCCGGCACCATCGCCCTGGTCGGCCCGCTGGCCGATGCGCCGATCGACATGATGGGCAGCTGGGCCGCCGACGGCAAGCCGATGCACTCGGTCACCGTGCGCGAAGGCTTGCGCCGCGCCGTCGAGGGCAAGGCCAAGCTGGTCTATGCCAAAGGCTCCAACGTCACCGGCGACAAGGCGATCTTCGATTACCTGAACTTCCTCAACTTCGATGCCCCGGAAATCGTCGATGACCCGCGCCCGGCCGCCGTATTGATTGATGAGGCGGTCAAGGCCGCCCAGCAATCTGACGTGGTGGTGGCCGTGGTCGGTGAGTCCCGTGGCATGTCGCACGAATCCTCAAGCCGTACCACCCTGGAAATCCCGGCGGTACAACGCGACCTGATCAAAGCGCTGAAAGCCACCGGTAAACCCCTGGTGCTGGTGCTGATGAACGGCCGCCCACTGTCGATCGCCTGGGAACGCGAGCAGGCTGACGCCATCCTGGAAACCTGGTTCGCCGGTACCGAGGGCGGCAACGCTATCGCTGACGTCTTGTTCGGCGACTACAACCCATCGGGCAAGCTGGCCATCACCTTCCCACGCTCGGTCGGGCAAATTCCGATGTTCTACAACCACACGCGCATCGGCCGCCCTTTCACGCCGGGCAAGCCAGGCAACTACACCTCTCAATATTTCGAGGAGCCTAATGGACCGCTGTATCCGTTCGGTTATGGCCTGAGCTACAGCAACTTCGAACTGTCGGGGCTGAGCCTGTCGGCCAAGGACCTCAAGCGCGGCGACACGCTGGAAGCCAAAGTGACGGTGAAGAACACCGGCAAGCTTGACGGCGAAACCGTGGTGCAGCTCTACCTCCAGGATGTTTCGGCGTCCATGAGCCGCCCGGTCAAGGAATTGAAGAACTTCCACAAGCTGATGCTCAAGGCCGGTGAGTCGCGGACCGTGACCTTCCGCCTCAGTGAGGAGGATCTGAAGTTCTACAATGGCCAGCTGCAGCGAGTGGCAGAGCCTGGTGAGTTCAATGTCCAGGTTGGGTTGGATTCCGAGGCCATACAACAACAGAGTTTCGAACTGCTGTAAGAAGTCGGTCGGAAACCCCGGCCTCTTCGCGGGCAAGCCCGCGAATGGGCCGGAACAAATCTCTCCATATTCCAGGCCCGTCTCATGCCATTATCCTTTCGCGCCCTGCGTCTGGGGCTGATCACCCTGATGATCCTGGTGGGCACCGCGCTCAGCGCCGGCTGGGCTCTACACCAGGCCAAGCGTCAGGCCATGGAAGACGATGCTCGCCGCGCCAGTCAGCAGCTGGGCCTGTACGCTACCTCGCTGCATACCCTGATCGAACGCTACCGCGCCCTGCCAGCCGTTTTGGCGCTGGATCCGGAGTTGATCCAGGCATTGCGTGGCCCGGTCAGCGAACAGGTTCAGGACGCCCTGAACCGCAAGCTCGAACGTATCAACGGCGCCGCCAATTCCTCCACTCTGGAGCTGCTGGACCGCACCGGGTTGGCTGTGGCAGCCAGCAACTGGCGCCTGCCGACCACTTACGTAGGCTCCAACTACGGTTTTCGGCCCTATTTCAAACAAACCCGCAGCCAGGGCAGCGGCCGTTTCTATGCGGTCGGCGTGACCAGTGGCGTGCCCGGATACTTCCTGTCCAGTGCGGTCACCGACGATCAGGGGCGATTCCTTGGTGCCATGGTGGTCAAGCTGGAGTTCCCCGAACTGGAACGCGAGTGGCGCCAGGGCAGCGATATCCTGCTGGTCAGCGACGCGCGCGGGATCACCTTCATCGCCAACCAGGACGGTTGGCGCTACCGAGAGCTGCAGCCGCTCGGGGGCGCCGACCGCGCCGAACTGGCCGAGACCCGCCAGTACGACAAACAGCCACTGGTGCCCCTGCAGCATCAGGTGCTGACACGCTTCGCCGAGCATAGCCACCTGAGCCGAGTACAGGGTCCCGGTGGGTCGGCCGAGTACCTGTGGGAAAGCCTGCCGCTGGCAAGCGAAGACTGGACCTTGCACCTCCTGCGCAAGCCCCAGGTGGTAGCCGCTGGCCGCAACGCGGCGCTGGGCGCGGCCGCCGTGTGGCTGAGCCTGGTGTTCGCCGCGCTGTTCGTCAGCCAGCGCCTGCGCCTGGCCCGTCTGCGCCAGCGTAGCCGCGAAGAGCTCAAACGCCAGGTCGAGGAACGCACCCGCGAACTGCGCACTGCCCAGGAGGGACTGGTGCAATCGGCCAAGCTGGCCGCCCTCGGGCAGATGTCCGCCGCCATGGCCCACGAGATCAACCAGCCGCTGACCACTCAGCGCATGCAACTGGAAACCCTGCGCCTGCTGCTTGACCACAAACGCTACGATGACGCGCGCCAGGCGCTGGAGCCACTGGAGCAAATGCTCACACGCATGGCCGCGCTCACCAGCCACTTGAAAACCTTCGCCCGCAACAGCCCGGTCGGCCTGCGCGAACGGCTGGACCTGGCGACCGTCGTCGACCAGGCCCTGCACCTGCTGGACACACGCATGCGCAACGATGAGGTCGAAGTGGCCCTCTACCTGGCCCGCCCGGCCTGGATGCGCGGCGATGCGATCCGCCTTGAACAGGTGCTGATCAACCTGCTGCACAACGCCCTCGACGCCATGGCCGACAAACGCTACAAACGCCTGGAAATCCGCATCGAACCCGAGCAGGGCCAGTGGCGCCTGAGCGTCCTCGACTCTGGCGGGGGGATTGCCGACACCGACCTGGCCAAGGTGTTCGACCCGTTCTTTACCACCAAACCGGTGGGTGAAGGCCTTGGCCTGGGCCTGGCGATATCCTATGGCATCATCGTCGAAGCCGGCGGACAGCTGCAGGCCGACAATCTGCCAGGCGGTGCGCGCCTGAGCTTTACCCTGCCCCGCGACTCGGAGCCCGTATGCTGAATTCAGTGATGGTCGTCGATGATGAAGCAAGTATCCGCAGCGCGGTCGAGCAATGGCTGAACCTGTCTGGCTTCAGCGTGCAATTGTTCGCCCGCGCGGAGGACTGCCTGGCTCACCTGCCGCAGCACTTTCCGGGTGTGGTCATCAGTGACGTGCGCATGCCGGGCATGGGTGGCCTGCAACTGCTTGAACGCCTGCAGAGCGATGACCCGGACTTGCCAGTCATCCTGCTGACCGGCCACGGCGATGTACCGATGGCGGTCGAAGCCATGCGCAACGGCGCCTATGATTTCCTCGAAAAGCCCTTCACCCCGCAGCACCTGCTGGGCAGCTTGCGGCGCGCCCTGGAGAAACGCCAGCTGGTACTGGAGAACCGCCGCCTGCATGAGCAGGCCGACCTCAAGTCACGCCTGGAAGCTACCCTGCTGGGCATGTCTCAAGGCCTGCAGCAGCTGCGCCGACAGGTGCTCGACCTGGCCATCCTACCGGTCAATGTGCTGATCCGTGGCGAAACTGGCAGTGGCAAGGAACGGGTGGCGCGCTGCCTGCACGACTTCGGCCCGCGCGCCGGCAAACCCTTCGTCGCACTCAACTGCGCAGCGATCCCGGAAGCACTGTTCGAAGCCGAGCTTTTCGGCCACGAAAGCGGGGCATTTACCGGGGCCCAGGGCAAGCGTGTCGGCAAGCTGGAGTATGCCAATGGCGGTACGGTGTTCCTCGACGAAATCGAAAGCATGCCGCTGGCCCAGCAGGCCAAATTGCTGAGGGTGATCCAGGAACAGAAGCTCGAGCGGCTGGGGGCCAACCAGAGCATCAGCGTTGACTTGCGGATCATCGCCGCGACCAAACCCGATCTGCTCGAAGAAGCCCGCGCCGGGCGTTTTCGCGAAGATCTGGCGTATCGCTTGAATGTCGCCGAGCTGCGCCTGGCGCCCCTGCGTGAACGACGTGAGGACATCCCGCTATTGTTCGAGCATTTCGCCCATGCCGCAGCCGGCAAGCTTGGCCGTAGTGCTGCAGCACTGTCGGGCACGCAACTGGCACAGCTGCTATCGCACGACTGGCCCGGTAACGTGCGTGAGTTGGCCAATGCGGCGGAGCGGCATGCGTTGGGGCTGAACTCGCCAAACGCTGAGTCGAGTGTTATGGGCCAGTCACTGGTCGAGCAGATGGAAGCGTTCGAGGCGCAATGCCTGCGTGCTGCGCTGCGCATGCATAAAGGTGAAATCAAGAGCGTGATGGAAGCGTTGCAATTACCGCGACGCACACTGAATGAAAAGATGCAGCGGCATGGGTTGCTGCGTGAGGATTTCGTAGTTCGGGAATGAGCGGAATTTCGCCTACCGCTAAGCCTTCCTGGGCGTAAATCCGCTCACCTTCAAGATTCAAGGCGCGCCCTTCGCGGGGCAAGCCCGCTCCCACAGATCAAAGGCGCAACATCAGGAACTACACGGGCCCTGTGGGAGCGGGCTTGCCCTCGAAGGGCACGCCGCGCACTCAAATGAATCACCACGCCCCCATTTGGCACACCTTCTGCAATTGCCCTGGCAAGCTGCGCCCCTGGCGCGCTCCACAAAAACAACGAGAAGGTATCCCTGATGGATAACGCCACCTCCCTGCCAGCCGGGGCGGCCGCCGCGCCGGCCGCAGAAAAAACCACCGCCAGCCGCCTCAAATCGATTTTCAGTGGTTCCATCGGCAACATGGTCGAATGGTACGACTGGTACGTCTACGCCGCATTCTCGCTGTACTTCGCCAAAGCCTTCTTCCCAGCAGGCGATTCCACCGCACAACTGCTCAACACCGCCGCAATCTTCGCCGTGGGCTTCCTCATGCGCCCGATCGGTGGCTGGCTGATGGGCCTGTACGCCGACCGCAAGGGACGCAAGGCCGCGCTGATGGCCTCGGTACTGCTGATGTGCGCCGGCTCACTGGTCATCGCCCTGACCCCTGGCTATGAAACCATCGGCGTCGCCGCGCCGGTGCTGTTGGTCATCGCACGCCTGATGCAGGGCCTGTCGGTAGGGGGCGAATACGGCACCTCGGCCACCTACCTCAGCGAGATGGCCAGCAAGGAGCGTCGTGGCTTTTTCTCCAGCTTCCAGTACGTGACCCTGATCTCCGGCCAGCTCATCGCCCTGGCGGTGCTGATCGTCCTGCAGCAGACGCTGACTACCGAGGAACTGTATGCCTGGGGCTGGCGTGTGCCCTTCGTGATCGGCGCGCTGTGCGCGGTGGTTGCCTTGTACCTGCGCCGCGGTATGGAAGAAACCGCCTCGTTCACCAAGAAGGAAAAGGCCAAGGAAAGCCTGATGCGCACCCTGATGCGCCACCCCAAGGAGCTGATGACCGTGGTCGGCCTGACCATGGGCGGCACCCTGGCGTTCTATACCTACACCACCTACATGCAGAAATACCTGGTCAACACCGTGGGTATGAGCATCAGTGACTCGACCACCATCTCGGCGGCCACGCTGTTCCTGTTCATGTGCCTGCAGCCCATCATCGGCGGGCTGTCCGACAAGATCGGCCGTCGCCCGATCCTGATCGCCTTCGGTGTGCTCGGCACCCTGTTCACCGTGCCGATCCTCACCACCCTGCACACTATCCAGAGCTGGTGGGGCGCGTTCTTCCTGATCATGGCGGCGCTGATCATCGTCAGTGGGTACACCTCGATCAATGCCGTGGTCAAAGCCGAGCTGTTCCCAACCGAAATCCGCGCGCTGGGGGTTGGCTTGCCTTACGCCCTGACTGTGTCCATCTTCGGCGGCACCGCAGAATACGTAGCTCTGTGGTTCAAGAGCGCCGGCATGGAAAGCGGCTTCTACTGGTATGTCACGGCGTGCATCGCCTGCTCGCTGTTGGTGTACGCGACCATGAAGGACACCAAGCAGCATTCGCGGATTACCACTGACTGAAACTGATCCAGCGGTAAACACAGGGCGCTCCGGAGACGGGGCGCCTTTTTTTTGAGATCGGGTGACCTACTTAACCCTTCTTTAATTCAGCGCCCTCATCCTCATCACTGAAAAAACGCCATTTTGCCGCCTGCTACATGCCAAGCGTACGAGCAAGATAGACGTCTCTATCAATCTATTTAACTGATATTTAGGCGCGGATATTTGCGCTTTTTAATCAATTTAATAGGCGTAACATCAGATCCATAGAAACAAGCAACCTCTCGAACTCAACGGAGCAACGACCATGAAAAACAAACTGATCCTCACCCTGGCCCTCTCGTTTATCGCTACCGGCGCATTCGCCGAAGATGGCTTCGACCGTACCAATGCCCACTCCTTCGCAGCTGCTCAGTCGCAAGCAGCCACCTACGCTGAGGATGGTTTTGATCGCACGGGTGCTCAGCGCTTTGCTGAAGACGGCTTCGACCGCACTGGCGCACAGCGCTTCGCCGAAGACGGCTTTGACCGTACCGGCGGCCACCACTTTGCAGAAAATGGCTTCGACCGCACCAACGCTCACCGCTTCAGCTGATCACTGATGCATGCCACCCGCCCGGCCTCGGCCGGGCTTGATCATTTTCAGGCGCACGCAGAATTGGCACACTAGACGCCTCGTCCCCCCAGAGGTAGGGCCAGCAAGCCCGACGCAGATGTACTACTACGAACCCGCCAAAGGCCACGGCCTGCCACACGACCCGTTCAATGCCATCGTCGGCCCGCGCCCGATCGGCTGGATCTCCTCCAAGAGCAGCGAAGGGCAGCTGAACCTCGCGCCCTACAGCTTCTTCAACGCTTTCAACTACATTCCGCCGATCATCGGGTTCTGCAGCGTCGGGCGCAAAGACAGCCTGAACAATATCGAGCAGACCGGTGAATTCGTCTGGAACCTGGCCACCCGCCCGCTGGCCGAGCAGATGAACCAGAGCTGTGCGGCAGTGGCGGCGGAAGTGGACGAATTCCAGCTGAGCGGCCTGACGGCTACGCCGTCGAGCATCGTTCAAGTGCCGCGCGTGGGCGAAAGCCCGGTGGCCTTCGAATGCAAGGTGAGCCAGATCGTCCAGCTCAAGCGCGCCGACCAGGCGCTGGTGCCGAGCTGGTTGATTCTTGGCGAAGTGGTGGCGGTGCATATTGCCGAGCACTTGCTCAAGGACGGCATCTACGACACGGCCGCCGCCGAACCGATCTTGCGTGGGGGAGGCCCGGCGGATTACTTCGAGCTGGGCAACCTGTTCCAGATGCGCAGGCCGCAGGTCTGATCGAAAGGCTGCTTACCAGACCAACTCGCCGTCTTCACTGACGCCCTGAAGGCGCTCAAGCTCCGTGCAGGCGGCTTCATCGGCCGCCATGGCGCCTTTGAACACCTGACCGTCCAGCACCTTGTGGAAACGCGGCGCGCCGCCCATGCCCAGGGCTTTGACTGCGATGGCGGCGTTGTATCCGCCCCCTTCTACTGGGACCATCGCCGAAACCGCTTCGAAATGGGGGAATTCTCTACGTGCCATGTTGCTGTCCGCCTGGTTTATCGAGGCGGCATTCTAACCTGTGTGACGGGGCATTCAATCGAAGGTATGCAGGTCCAGGCTGCTGACCACCTGGGCTTGCACCAGCTCGCCAAATAGCTGGAGGGTCGGCGAGGCGAAATAGCCACTCATCGCCTGCTGGTCCCGCCAACTGCCACTGAGCAGCCACAGGTCGGCATCGGCCTGTGAGCGCTGCACGCTAAAACTCAGGCAGCCTGGCGTATTCAGCGAGGGTTCGAGCAGGTCACGCAGGCGCGCGCCCAGCTCTGCCGAACGTCCGCTGCTGGCACGGATGAAAGCCAAGTGGGTGACCGGTTGTGAAAGGGCCATTGCACGATCTCCTTGAAGCAGGCGGACAGAAAAACCAGGCTGCCAAGGTTAGGGCTGCCCCCGTATCGCGCGTTAGGCCATTACTGCACGTCGATTGCCTGATCCTGCAGCGGGGCAGGATCAGGCAATCGACATGCAGCTTTCGACTAGCGCCCGGCATTGCCCAAACCTATGCTGCGTCGGTCAGCAGAGGAAAGCCATCATGACCACCACCCCGTCCACCGATCCGACCCTGGAAGTGCAGCGCCAAGAGCTGGCGGAGTTGATCAGCCGTCACGGTGGCGGCCCCCACGGCCCGGCCTCAGCCATCGACGACCTGTACCTGGTGCGCTACACCGAGAATGTCCGTTCCGTACCGTCGGTGGCGCAACCCGCCCTGTGCATCCTGGCCCAGGGCAGCAAAAGCCTGTTCCTCGGCGACGAACAATACGCTTACGACCCGCTGCATTACATGGTGGTGTCGGTGGCCCTGCCGCTAAGCGGTGCGAAGCTCGATGCCAGCCCGGAGAACCCGTGCCTCGGCCTGCGCCTGGACCTGGACCCAGCCGAAATCAGCCAGTTGATCGCCGAAAGCGGCCCGATGCTGGTACCCAGCCTGCCGTCCGGTCGCGGCCTGTTTGTGGAAAAGACCGACCCGCACCTGCTCGACGCGCTGCTACGGCTGATCCGCCTACTGGACTCGCCACGTGACATTGCCATGCTTGCGCCACTGATCCGCCGGGAAATCCTTTACCGCCTGCTGCGTGGACCACAGGGCTACCGGCTGTACGAAATCGCCCTTGCCAACAGCCAGACGCACCGGGTGTGCCAGGCCATCACCTGGCTCAACCAGAACTTCCAGCAGCCGCTGCGTATCGAGGACCTGGCACGGGAGGTCAACCTCAGCACCTCCACCCTGCACCACCGGTTCAAGGCGGTGACCTCCATGAGCCCGTTGCAGTACCAGAAGCAGCTGCGCCTGCAGGAGGCGCGCCGGTTGATGCTCAACGACGGCCTGGAGGCAGCGGTGGCGGGTTATCGGGTGGGCTATGAAAGCCCGTCCCAATTCAGCCGCGAATACAGCCGGCTGTATGGTGCGCCACCGATCCGCGATGTCGCGCGCTTGCGTGCCAGTGTCGGCTGAAAGTCAGCCGGGCACGGCCGCCTGCCACTGGTTCTGATCGACCTGGATCAAGGTCGGCCCCTTGCGCTCCACTGCACGACCAAGGGCAGCCTGAAGTTGCGTCACATCGCCGACATCTTCGGCTTCTGCCCCCAAGGCCCGGGCGACGCCGATGAAGTCCGGGGTATGAATATCCACCCCGACCGGCTCGATGGCGCGGTTGACCATGTACTTCTTGATCTCTTCGTAACCCTGGTTATTCCACAGCAGCACGATCATCGGCACCTGCGCTTCCACCGCGCTGGCCAGCTCCGGCAGGGTGAACTGCAGCCCGCCATCGCCAATCAGGCACACGACTGGTGCGCGCGCGGCAGGTTGCTCGGCGCTGCCCAGCCAGGCGCCCATCGCTGCGGGCAGCGCGTAACCGAGGGTGCCGTAGCCGGTCGAGGCATTGAACCAGCGGCGTGGTTGATCCATGTCCAGGGTCAGGTTGCCGGTGTACACCGGCTGGGTCGAATCCCCCACCAGGATGGCAGTGGGCAGACGCTCCAGGATGCTGGTCAGCAGGCGGGTCTGGCTCAGCGTCGGCTCATCCCAGGCAGCGTTCAACACCTCACGCAGACGCTGCACACGCGTTGCTCCCCAGCTGCCATCACGGGCCGGCTGCGGCAGCGCCTGCAAACGGTCGAGTAGCGCTTGAGCCGCCAGTTCGGCGTCGGCTACCAAGGCCAGCTCCGGCAGGTAATTGCGCACGGTCTGATCCGGGTCGATGTCGATGCGCAGCAGGCTACCGGGGATTTCGAAGCCGCCCTTGAAGGTAACGTCATAGTCGGTCTCGGCCAGCTCGGTGCCGATCGCCAGCACCACGTCGGCCTCGGCCACCAGTTCACGGGTGGCGACCAACGATTGAGTCGACCCCATTTGCAGCGGGTGTTTTGCCGGCAGCAGGCCCTTGGCATTGATGGTCAACGCTACCGGGGCCTGCAAATGCTCAGCCAGGCGCGTCAGCACAGCACCTGCAGCCAGCGCACCGCCGCCTGCCAGGATCAATGGCTTGCGCGCCTTGGCCAGGCGTTCGGCCATCAGTGCCACGGCCTGAGGCGCGGCGCCTGCGCGGCTGCTGCGCACCGCACGACCCGGCAGCAGGTGATCGGCGGGCTCCACCAGCACGTCCAGCGGGATCTCGATATGCACCGGGCGAGGCCGAGCGCCATCGAACACGGCAAAGGCACGGGCCAGCACCTGAGGCAGGTCGTCGGCGCTCATCAGCGTTTGCGAGAAGGCCGCCACACCGGCCACCAGCGCGCTCTGGTTGGGTAACTCGTGCAACTTGCCTCGGCCACCGCCCAGTTGGTCGCGCGACTGTACGCTGGAAATCACCAGCATCGGGATCGAATCGGCGTAGGCCTGGCCCATGGCGGTGGTGATGTTGGTCATCCCGGGGCCGGTGATGATGAAACACACGCCCGGCTTGCCACGGGTGCGCGCATAGCCGTCAGCCATGAACCCGGCGCCCTGCTCGTGGCGAGGCGTGATGTGACGGATGGATGAGCCCGCCAGTCCGCGGTAGAGCTCCACAGTATGCACGCCGGGGATGCCGAAGACATGGTCTACACCATAGCCTTCGAGGAGTTTGACCAATACTTCGCCGCAGGTTGCCATCGGGTTTCACCTTGGATCTTGTTGGAATCTACGCGCATTGGACCCAACCCACGGCTATCGCCACAAGGCAAAAAAACACATACTAGCCATGTCCTGTAATCATGGCTTGCTGCGATGAAACGCCTCCCGCCCCTCCCTGCCCTGCACACGTTTTTGGTCACCGCTCAGCATTGCAATTTCACCCGTGCTGCGCAGCAGTTGCATATCACCCAAGGTGCCGTCAGCCGGCAAATCGCTGGGTTGGAGGAACACCTCGGTTACGCTCTGTTTCAGCGCCAGGCCCGAGGCCTGAGCCTGACCCGCGAGGGGCAGGACTGGCTGCCGCGCGTGCAGCAGCTGTTCGCTCTGATCGAACAAGGCGTACGCGAAGTGGGCGGGCGCAGCACCACCTTGCAGCTCAAGGCGCCGACCTGCGTGATGCGTTGGTTGCTGCCGCGGTTGATGGAGTGGCAGGCATTACGTCCGGATGTGCCGGTGGAACTGACCACCACGGTGCAGCACGGCGTGGATTTTCGCCGTGAAGGGTTCGATGCGGCGGTGGTCTATGGCAGCGTGCCCAATCATGGGCTGCGGGTGCGCAAACTGTTCGACGAGCAACTTACGCCGGTCTGTGCGCCATCATTACTGGCGGGGCCGGTGCCGTTGAATCAGATCGAAGACCTGGCGCGCCACATGCTGTTGCACCCGTCGCGGGATGAGCATGATTGGCGGCTCTGGCTGCAGGCAGCCGGTGCCGCGGTCGACGTGCAAGGGCCGAAGCAGCATTTCGAGACGCTGGACATGGCCATGGCCATGGCCTCCCAGGGCACCGGGGTGGCCATTGGCGATTGGGCGCTGATTGGCGATGACCTGCGCGGTGGACGCTTGTGCATGCCGTTCGGCTTGAAGGTGATCACCGGTAAAGGCTATTACCTGGTCAGCCAGGCCAAGAGCCTGCCAGCGGGGCTGGTCGAGCTGATGGACTGGCTGGAAGGGCGTGCTGGACAAGGACAGGTTTAATAGCCGACCGTAAACCGCTGTCTTGAATGCGCTGGTTTTTCCAGTTCATCGAGCATGGCAATCGCGAAATCGGCAAAAGTAATCCAACTTTTGCCATCAGCGCCAATCAGCAGATGGTCCTTGCCCAAGGTGTAGCGCCCTGTGCGCTGCCCTTCGACGAACTCTGCCGATGGCGACAGGAAGGTCCAGTCCAGGTTCTGCTCCTGGCGCAGCACATCGAGAAAACGCACCCCAGCACTGGCCTCGGCCTTGTAAGCTTCAGGGAAGTCCGGGCTGTCGATCACTCGATGTCCGGAAGGCAACAGCAGGCTACCGGCACCGCCCACCACCAACAGGCGCTTGACCCCGGCACGCTTGACCGGCTCGATGATCGCGTGCGGCTCGATGGTCGAGAAATGCGCCGCACTCAGCACGGCGTCCACACCCGCTACAGCCTGTTTCAGCGCGTCGCTGTCTTTCACATCGAGTGCTTGCAAGGTGACGCCATCGCGCACTTGCAGGGCTGCAGGGTTGCGAGCGATGGCCACTACACTGTGCCCCCGACGCAGGGCTTCTTTCAGCAGCTGGCTGCCGGCACGGCCAGTGGCACCGATGATTGCAATCTTGCTCATGAGAAACGCTCCTTCAATTGGATGGAATTACCACTTCATCTCGCCCTTGGCGACCTTCGCACCGAGCTCCAGCGAGCTTTCGTCAGCCAGGTCCGGGTAACGTTTTTTCATTGCGCGGATCAGTGCATTGGCATCCTTGGACCTGGCCGCTTCAGCATCGAATGCGCGGATGTAGCCTGCCGTGAAATGCACGGCATCGAGCGAATGCTTGCTCTGGCCCAGGTAGTGCCCGGCCACCACGGTGCGCGGCGCCAACTGCTCGATCTGCGTGAGCGTGCCCAACCAGTCGGCATGGGACTTGGCCGACTGGGTATCGGCCATCCACACGTGGATGTTTTCGGAAACTACCACGCCACCGACCACCGCTTTGATCGAGGGGATCCAGACAAAGCTGCGCTCAGGTTGTGGGCCATCCAGCCCCATGACATCGAGCGCTCGCCCCTCCAGCATCAGGCGGTTGCCATCGAGCACCTGCGGTACCACCAGGCGCGCCGGTTTGTCCGCGCCCATCTGCGGGCCCCAGTAGGCCAGCTTGGCATCCATGGTCTGGCGGATATGGGTAACGGTAGCAGCCGAGGCGACTACCTTGGCCTCAGGGAATGCCTGGATAAGGGTATCTAACCCGAAGTAGTAATCTGGATCGCCATGGCTGATATAGATGGTCGTCAGGTGTTTGCCACCAGCACGCAGGCGCTGTACCACCTGTTCAGCCTGGGCCTTGCCGAACTGGGCGTCGACCAGGATGGCGTCTTTCTCACCGCTGACGATCACCGAGCTGACCGGGAAGATGGCCTCATGGCCCGGGTTGTAGATATCCAGCTGCAGTGGCTCGGCGGCCTGGGCCTGACCCGTCAGGGCCAGGCATGCCAGAACCAGGCTGCGCAAAGGCGTGAAAATCGACATGCTCTGTGACCGTCCGCTAGAAGAAGGATCAACAGCTTAGTTGCGTAATCCATGACAAAAAATGCGATGCTCGAACATAGTTTGTTTCTAAAAACGAGCAAATCATGGACCGTCTCAACGCCATGCGCGTTTTCATCACCGTCGTCGACCTGGGCAGCCAGTCGGCAGCGGCGGATCATCTGCAGCTATCGCGACCTGTGGTCTCGCGCTACCTGGCAGAACTGGAAGAGTGGGTTGGCGCGCGCCTCATGCAGCGCACCACGCGCAAGCTGAGCCTGACCGCCGCCGGCCTGGAGACCCTGCCCCGTTGCCGCCAGTTGCTGGAACTGGCCGGCGACCTGCAGGCCGCCGTGCGCCAACCGGAAGATGCACCGCGCGGCGCGTTGCGCATCAGCGTCAGCACGTCGTTCGGCCAGGCACAGCTGGTGGATGCGGTGGCCGCGTATGTGCGGCGCTACCCCGGAGTGAAGGTCGAACTGCAGATGCTCGATCGCACGGTGAACCTGGTGGACGAGCGCATCGACCTGGCCATCCGCACCAGCAACGACCTGGACCCCAACCTGATCGCCCGGCGGCTGACCGTGTGCCGCTCAGTCGTATGTGCGGCACCGGCCTATCTGGTTGAGCATGGCACACCGCAGCGGGTGGAAGATCTGAGCATGCACAACTGCCTTACCCATGCCTACTTCGGCCATAGCCTCTGGCAATTCGAAGTGGACGGCCAGCAGATCATCGTACCGGTGGAGGGGAATATCAGCGCCAACGAGGCGATGACGCTGCAAAAGGCCGCACTGGCCGGCGCCGGGATTGCCATGCTGCCGACCTACCAGGCTGCCGCAGCGCTGCGCACGGGCGAACTGATCCGCCTGCTGCCCGATGCGCGACCGCAAGCGCTGAACCTGAACGCGGTGTACACGTCACGCAAGCACATGCCGGCAACGTTGCGCAGCATGTTGGACTTCCTTGCGCAGCGGTTCAGCGATGAGCCTGAGTGGGATGCCGGTTTGTCGTGAAGGGCCTCGTCCTGGTCACTCCTCGACGCTCATGTACTCCTTGGCCCAGCGGATGTAATCCTCGGGCTGGGTGTAGGTGTGCGAAAGCTCGGTGGCACTGAGGTTCTCAGATTTGTTCTGCTGACCACGCTGCAGGCGCAGGCAGTCGTAGGTGGCTTTGATAGCGGCAAAATACGCGGCATGGCCATCGACCACGATGCGCACGCCCAAACGCGCCAGGCGCTCGTCATCACGCAGGTTGGGGTTGGCGTAGGTCACCAGCATCAAGGGCACGGTCAGGTGTTCGGCAATCTGCTCCAACTGCTCGAAGTCTTTCACGCCCACCATGCAGATGCCGTCGGCACCGGCCTTCTGGTAGCTCTGGGTGCGCACGATGATTTCTTCGGTGCTGAGCACCCCGGCGTTGGTGCGGGCGATGATCGCCAGCGATGAGTCGACCCGCGCCTCCAGCGCCGCGCGGATTTTGCCGACGCCCTCTTCGACGGGGATCAGGTCGGTGGACTTGCGCCCGAACTGGGCCGGTAGCAGGGTGTCTTCGAGGGTCAGCGCAGCGACGCCGGCACGCTCCAGCTCAATCACCGTGCGCATCACATTGAGCGCGTTGCCGTAACCATGGTCGGCATCGGCGAGCACCGGCAGCTGGGCCACGCGGCCGATGCGGGTGGCTTGCTCGACGAATTCGCTCAAGGTGATCAGGGCGAAGTCTGGCGCCGCCAGCACCTGCAACGACGCGACCGAGCCACCGAGAATACCGACTTCGAAGCCCAGGTCGGCGGCGATGCGCGCCGACATCGGGTCGAACACGGAGGCCGTGTGATAGCAGGAACCTGAAGCGAGCAGCTCGCGGAAGGCAAAACGCAAATCTTGGTGGGAAGCCCTGGGCATGATCACTCCGCTTATAGGTGAAATTGAACGGTTGCTACCGACCCCTGAATCGGGTCTACCTGACCTGTTCCAACCGTCGCCATCTGGGCGGTCATGCTCGACATGCAGGCAGAGGAATAAAAGGTGTGGGATACAGCGGCACTGAAATCCTGCGACAACATGCTGCACCAAGCTGGTGCAAGCCCCGAATTTCAGCCCCTGCGGTCCATGCACGATATCACGCGGCCATGCAGCACTGGATGAATGCGCCAATGCCGATCTTGCATAGGGGATGCAGATAGTACATAGGAAGCTACCTAAGTCGGGTTACAATTCGACACTATTACCGGCGTTCGACAGCCGATGGAAGGTACTCCCGTGACAGCCGCCCTGCCCCCTACCGTTCTGCGCAACGTCCTCACCGCGCTGATGCTGGCGATCTTCCTCGGTGCCCTGGACCAGACCATCGTCGCCGTGTCGCTGCCAGCCATTTCCGCGCAATTCAACGATGTCGGCCTGCTGGCCTGGGTGATCTCCGGCTACATGGTGGCGATGACCGTGGCGGTGCCGATCTATGGCAAACTCGGTGACCTGTACGGGCGTCGGCGCATGATCCTCACCGGCATCAGCCTGTTCACCCTGGCCTCGATCGCCTGCGCCCTCGCTCAGGACATGCAGCAGCTGGTGCTGGCGCGAGTGCTGCAGGGCATCGGCGCTGGCGGCATGGTGTCGGTGAGCCAGGCGATCATCGGCGATTTCGTGCCACCCCGGGAACGTGGGCGCTATCAGGGCTATTTCAGTAGCATGTATGCCGTGGCGAGCATTGCTGGCCCGGTGCTGGGCGGCTGGCTGACCGAGTATATGTCATGGCGTTGGGTGTTCTGGATCAACCTGCCGCTTGGCCTGGTCGCTGTTTGGGCGATCCGACGCGCTTTGGGCGGCATGCCGGTACAGCGACGACAAGCGCGAGTAGACTACCTCGGGGCCGTGTTGTTGATTCTCGGCCTGGGCAGCCTGCTGCTAGGTATTACATTGGTCGGACAAGGCCAGGCCTGGTCCGCACCAGCCGTATTGGTCCTGTTTGCCAGCGCAGGGCTCGGCACGGCCTTGTTCATCGGCCATGAACGCCGCTGCCAGGAACCGTTGCTGCCGCTCGGCCTGTTTGCCAATCGAGTTGCCGTGCTCTGTTGGGGAGTGATTTTTTTCGCCAGCTTCCAGTCCATCTCGCTAACCATGCTGATGCCCCTGCGTTACCAGGGCATCACCGGTGCGGGTGCCGACAGTGCTGCGCTGCACCTGTTGCCCTTGGCGATTGGCCTACCCATCGGGGCGTTTACCGGCGGACGCATGACCAGCTTCACGGGCCGCTACAAACCGCAGATTCTTGCCGGCGCGCTGTTGATGCCGGTGGCGATCTTCGCCATGGCTATCACCCCGCCGCAATCCGCGCTGCTCAGCGCCGTGTTCATGCTGTTGGCCGGTATTGCCTGCGGCCTGCAGTTCCCGACCTCGCTGGTCGGCACCCAGAGTGCGGTCGATAGCAAGGAAATCGGCGTGGCCACCAGCACCACCAACTTGTTCCGCTCGCTTGGCGGGGCCATGGGTGTGGCGTGCATGTCCAGCCTGCTGCTGGCGCTGCTGCACCAGGGTGGCTTCGAGTTGATGGGTAATCCACTGCTGGGGAGCTTGCAGGCAGGCGAGCCGGATCCGACGACTCAGGCACGCTTGCTGGAAACTTTCCGCCACCTCTTACTGGGCAGCGCAGGGGTGGCATTGCTGGGCCTGATGGCCGCGCTGGCTTTGCCGGACCGGCAACTGCGCGGGCATTAAGGCATTAGGCGAAGGTATTAATCCCCCCTTAATATCGAAGGGAAACACTGCCTCACAATCCTTAACAAAGTGTCATTTGCGCAATGCAGGGCTCAAGCGCAGCATATCCAGCCCGGTGTCGACCCATTTTTCAACATTGCGCAGCAGATCGAAGCTTTCCGGCAACAGCAGCCAGCGCCCGATCAGGCCATCGACATAGGCAAACAACGCCACGGCCGCGTGCTCCACATCCAGCTCGGCCGGCAACTGCTCACGGCGTACGGCATTGGCCAGCGCCAGGGTAATGCCCTCGTGGCAATCCAGTACTGCGCTCTGGCGCTGCTGGCGAATTTCACACATGTCATCGGTGAACTCGCACTTGTGATGCAGGATTTCATTAATACGCCGGGTACGGGCGTCGAGCACAAGCTCGTTGAACACTTGCAGCAACAGCTTGCGCATGCAGCCAAGCGGGTCGACCTCGTCCTCGCTTTCACTTGCGCGCGCCAGGTGGTCATGGGTTTCGTGCAGGCTGTCGAGCAGCGCCTGCACCAGCTCCGCCTTGTTATTGAAGTGCCAGTAGATCGCACCCCGGGTCACGCCCGCCAGCTCGGCGATGTCAGCCAGCGTGGTTCGCGCAACCCCGCGCTTGTAGAAGGCCTTTTCCGCAGCCTCAATGATTTGCGCGCGGGTTTCCTGGGCTTCTTCTTTGGTTCGACGGACCATGGCAGTACAACCTCATCTGGGCCCGCAAGCGCGTCGCGTGCGGGACGTCCGCCGGGAGCACCTCTGCAGGGTGCCGCCCGGATAGGCTAATCAAGGGGCTGGGAGAGTAGACAGGTACAACCCAACGCTATTTACAAACAAGCATGAATGTAAGTATATTCGTTAGTAAGCTATTTATCCACCTGATAGCATTTTTTCTGACAAGACTCTTCCATTACTCTTGAGCGTCTCCCCGCTCCAGCGACCCGAGGATCCTCATGCAATTCAAGCCAGCCGTTACCGCTCTGGTTTCCGCCGTCGCCCTGGCAACTCTGCTAAGTGGCTGCAAGAAAGAAGAAGCCGCGCCCGCAGCACAGGCTCCTCAGGTCGGCGTCGTGACCATTCAGCCCCAAGCCTTCACTTTGACCTCGGAACTGCCGGGGCGCACCAGCGCCTACCGCGTCGCCGAAGTCCGCCCCCAGGTCAATGGCATCATTCTCAAGCGCCTGTTCAAGGAAGGCAGTGACGTCAAGGAAGGCCAGCAGCTGTACCAGATCGACCCAGCCGTGTACGAAGCCAACCTGGCCAACGCCCAGGCCAACCTTCAAGCTACGCGCTCGCTGGCCGAACGCTACAAGCAGCTGATCGACGAACAGGCAGTGTCCAAACAGGAATACGACGACGCCAATGCCAAACGATTGCAAGCCGATGCCTCGCTGAAAAGCGCCCAGATCGACCTGCGTTACACCAAGGTCCTCGCACCGATCAGTGGTCGCATCGGACGTTCGTCGTTCACTGAAGGGGCCCTGGTCAGCAATGGCCAGACCAACGCCATGGCCACCATCCAGCAGCTCGACCCGATCTACGTCGACGTCACCCAGTCCACCGCCGAGTTGCTCAAGCTGCGCCGTGACCTGGAAAGCGGCCAACTGCAGAAGGCCGGCGACAACTCGGCTTCGGTGCAGTTGGTGCTGGAAGACGGCAGCCTGTTCAAGCGTGACGGCCGTCTGGAGTTCTCCGAAGTCGCGGTCGACGAGACCACCGGCTCCGTGACCCTGCGCGCGATCTTCCCCAACCCGGATCACACCCTGCTGCCCGGTATGTTCGTCCATGCGCGGCTCAAGGCCGGGGTCAACAGCAACGCCATCCTGGCCCCGCAGCAAGGTGTCACCCGTGACCTCAAGGGTGCACCGACCGCGCTGGTGGTCAACCAGGAGAACAAGGTCGAACTGCGCCAGCTCAAGGCCAGCCGGACCCTGGGCAGCGATTGGCTGATCGAAGAAGGCCTGAACCCGGGCGACCGTCTGATCACCGAAGGCCTGCAGTACGTACGCCCTGGCGTCGAGGTCAAGGTCAGCGATGCCACCAACGTCAAGAAGCCAGGTAGCCCTGATCAGGCCAACGCGGCCAAAGCAGACGCCAAAGCGGAGTAAACCATGTCGAAGTTCTTTATCGATCGCCCGATCTTCGCCTGGGTGATCGCCTTGGTGATCATGCTGGTCGGCGCCTTGTCGATCCTGAAGCTGCCGATCAACCAGTACCCAAGCATCGCGCCGCCGGCCATCGCCATCGCCGTGACCTACCCGGGCGCCTCGGCGCAGACGGTGCAGGACACCGTGGTGCAGGTCATCGAGCAGCAGCTCAACGGTATCGACAACCTGCGTTATGTGTCTTCGGAGAGTAACTCCGACGGCAGCATGACCATTACGGCCACCTTCGAGCAAGGCACCAACGCCGACACCGCGCAGGTTCAGGTGCAGAACAAGCTGAACCTGGCTACCCCACTGCTGCCGCAAGAAGTGCAGCAGCAAGGTATCCGCGTGACCAAGGCAGTGAAAAACTTCCTGCTGGTGATCGGCCTGGTGTCCGAAGACGGCAGCATGACCAAGGATGACTTGGCCAACTACATCGTCTCCAACATGCAGGACCCGATCTCGCGTACTGCCGGTGTAGGTGACTTCCAGGTGTTCGGTGCGCAGTACGCCATGCGCATCTGGCTGGATCCGGCCAAGCTGAACAAGTTCCAGTTGACCCCGGTCGACGTCAAGACCGCAGTCGCCGCGCAGAACGTGCAGGTGTCGTCCGGCCAGCTCGGCGGCCTGCCTGCCCTGCCGGGTACCCAGCTCAACGCCACCATCATCGGCAAGACCCGCCTGCAGACCGCCGAGCAGTTCGAGAAGATCCTGCTCAAGGTCAACAAGGATGGTTCGCAAGTACGCCTGGGTGATGTCGCCCAGGTCGGCCTGGGTGGCGAAAACTACGCCGTCAGCGCCCAGTTCAACGGCAAGCCGGCCTCCGGCCTTGCGGTCAAGCTGGCGACTGGTGCCAACGCCCTGGATACCGCCAAGGCCCTGCGCCAGACCATCACCGACCTGGAACCGTTCTTCCCGCCTGGGGTAAAAGCGGTATTCCCGTATGACACCACGCCAGTGGTCACCGAATCGATCAGCGGGGTAATCCACACCCTGATCGAAGCCGTGGTCCTGGTATTCCTGGTGATGTACCTGTTCCTGCAGAACTTCCGCGCCACCATCATCACCACCATGACCGTACCGGTGGTATTGCTGGGTACCTTCGGTATCCTTGCCGCAGCGGGCTTCAGCATCAACACCCTGACCATGTTCGCCATGGTTTTGGCCATCGGCTTGCTGGTGGACGATGCCATCGTCGTGGTGGAGAACGTCGAACGGGTCATGTCCGAAGAAGGCTTGCCG
The DNA here is from genome assembly GCF_055584805.1 of Pseudomonas sp. NPDC090752. Lineage (NCBI taxonomy): Bacteria > Pseudomonadati > Pseudomonadota > Gammaproteobacteria > Pseudomonadales > Pseudomonadaceae > Pseudomonas > Pseudomonas sp. NPDC090752. The sequence continues at coordinate 62,693 of NZ_JBVJLI010000007.1, forward strand.
CCCAAGGAGGCGACCAAGCGTTCGATGGAGCAGATTCAGGGCGCCCTGGTGGGTATCGCCCTGGTGCTGTCGGCGGTACTGCTGCCAATGGCCTTCTTCGGCGGCTCCACGGGGGTGATCTACCGGCAGTTCTCCATCACCATCGTCTCGGCCATGGGCCTGTCGGTCCTGGTCGCGCTGATCTTCACCCCGGCGCTGTGCGCCACCATGCTCAAGCCGCTGAAGAAGGGCGAGCACCATGTGGCCAAGGGCGGTTTCTTTGGCTGGTTCAACCGCAACTTCGACCGCAGCGTCAATGGCTACGAGCGCAGCGTCGGCACCATCTTGCGCAACAAGGTCCCGTTCCTGCTCGCCTATGCGCTGATCGTGGTCGGCATGATCTGGCTGTTCGCCCGTATTCCAACGGCGTTCCTGCCTGAGGAAGACCAAGGCGTACTGTTCGCCCAGGTGCAGACGCCGGCCGGTTCCAGTGCCGAGCGCACCCAAGTGGTGGTCGACCAGATGCGTGAGTACCTGCTGAAGGAAGAGTCCGACACGGTGGCTTCGGTGTTCACCGTCAACGGCTTCAACTTCGCCGGTCGCGGCCAGAGCTCCGGCATGGCGTTCATCATGCTCAAACCCTGGGGCGAACGCTCTGCGGAAAACAGCGTGTTCGCCCTGGCACAGCGCGCCCAGCAGCACTTCTTCACCTTCCGCGATGCGATGGTGTTCGCCTTCGCTCCGCCTGCGGTGCTGGAGCTGGGTAACGCCACCGGCTTCGACGTGTTCCTGCAGGACCGCGGTGGTGTCGGCCATGCCAAACTCATGGAAGCGCGCAACCAGTTCCTGGCCAAGGCTGCCCAGAGCAAGGTGCTCAGCGCCGTGCGCCCGAACGGCCTGAACGATGAACCGCAGTACCAGCTGACCATTGATGACGAACGTGCCAGCGCCCTGGGCGTGACCATCGCCGACATCAACAACACCCTGTCGATTGCCCTGGGTGCCAGCTACGTCAACGACTTCATCGACCGTGGCCGGGTCAAGAAGGTGTACATCCAGGGTGAGCCGAACGCCCGGATGAGTCCGGAAGACCTGCAGAAGTGGTACGTGCGCAACGGTGCAGGCGAAATGGTGCCGTTCTCCTCCTTCGCCAAGGGTGAGTGGACCTACGGTTCGCCCAAACTGTCCCGTTACAACGGTGTCGAGGCCATGGAAATTCTCGGTGCGCCAGCCCCTGGCTACAGTACCGGTGAGGCCATGGCCGAGGTGGAACGCATCGCAGGCGAATTGCCGGACGGCATCGGCTTCTCCTGGACCGGCATGTCCTACGAGGAAAAACTCTCCGGCTCGCAGATGCCGGCACTGTTCGCCCTCTCGGTACTGTTCGTGTTCCTCTGTCTGGCAGCCTTGTATGAAAGCTGGTCGATCCCGATCGCCGTCGTGCTCGTGGTACCGCTGGGTATCATCGGTGCGCTGATCGCCACCAGCATGCGCGGCTTGTCCAACGACGTGTACTTCCTGGTCGGCCTGTTGACTACCATCGGCCTGGCGGCGAAGAACGCGATTTTGATCGTCGAATTCGCCAAAGAATTGCACGAGCAGGGCAAGAGCCTGTACGACGCCGCAATCGAGGCGTGCCGCATGCGTCTGCGCCCAATCATCATGACCTCGCTGGCGTTCATCCTCGGCGTGGTACCGTTGACCATCGCCAGCGGTGCCGGCGCGGGCAGCCAGCATGCTATCGGTACTGGCGTGATCGGCGGCATGATCAGTGCGACCATTCTGGCAATCTTCTGGGTACCGCTATTCTTCGTCGCAGTGTCGTCGCTGTTCGGCAGCAAAGAGCCGGAAAAAGACGTCACCCCTGAAACTCCACGTTATGAGGCTGGGCAATGACCAAGTCTTTGTTGTCCCTGGCGGTAACCGCTTTCATTCTTGGCGGCTGCTCGCTGATTCCTGACTACCAGACCCCGGAAGCGCCGGTGGCTCAGCAGTGGCCGCAAGGCCCTGCGTACTCGCCGACCCAGTCGGCTGACGTCGCCGCCGCCGAACAGGGCTGGCGCCAGTTCTTCCATGACCCGGCGCTGCAACAGCTGATCCAGACTTCGCTGGTGAACAACCGCGACCTGCGCGTCGCGGCGTTGAACCTGGACGCCTACCGCGCCCAGTACCGCATCCAGCGTGCCGACCTGTTCCCGGCGGTTTCGGCCACCGGCAGCGGCAGCCGCCAGCGGCTCCCGGCGAACCTGTCGACTACCGGCGAATCCAGCATCACCAGCCAGTACTCGGCCACTCTTGGCGTCAGCGCCTATGAGCTGGATCTGTTCGGCCGCGTGCGCAGCCTGACCGACCAGGCCCTGGAAACCTACCTGTCCAGCGAACAGGCGCGCCGCTCCACGCAGATCGCCCTGGTGGCCAGCGTGGCCAACGCCTACTACACCTGGCAGGCCGATCAGGCGCTGTTCAAGCTGACCGAAGACACCCTCAAGACGTACGAGGAAAGCTACAACCTTACCCGTCGTAGCAACGAAGTCGGTGTGGCCTCGGCGCTCGACCTGAGCCAGGCGCGCACCGCCGTGGAAGGTGCCCGGGTCAAGTACTCGCAGTATCAGCGCCTGGTCGCCCAGGACGTCAACAGCCTGGCCGTGCTGCTCGGCACCGGCGTACCGGCCAACCTGCCGGCAGCGCTGAAGCTCGATGCCGACCAGCTGGCCGAGGTGCCTGCTGGCCTGCCTTCCGACCTGCTGACCCGCCGCCCGGACATCCAGGAGGCCGAGCACCTGCTCAAGGCCGCCAATGCCAACATCGGTGCAGCGCGCGCAGCGTTCTTCCCGAGCATCAGCCTGACCGCCAACGCCGGGACCTTGAGCCCGGACATGGACGGGCTGTTCAAGGGCGGCTCGGGCACCTGGCTGTTCCAGCCGCAGATCAACCTGCCGATCTTCAACGCCGGCAGCTTGAAGGCCAGCCTGGACTATTCGAAGATCCAGAAGGACATCAACGTCGCCAAGTACGAAAAAACCATCCAGACCGCCTTCCAGGAAGTCTCCGATGGCCTGGCGGCGCGCAAGACCTTCGAAGAGCAGCTGCAGGCGCAACGCGACCTGGTGCAGGCGAACCAGGACTACTACCGCCTGGCCGAACGCCGTTACCGGATTGGTATCGACAGCAACCTGACCTTCCTCGACGCCCAGCGCAACCTGTTCAGTGCGCAACAGTCGCTGATCACCGATCGCCTGTCGCAGCTGACCAGCGAGGTCAACCTGTACAAGGCGCTGGGTGGCGGCTGGTACGAGCAGACCGGGCAGGCCAATCAGCAGGCTTCGGTGGAAACCCCGAAGAGCTGAATGCTTCTGTAGTTTGATCAAGCCCACCCTCGCGGTGGGCTTTTTGTTGGCCCGTGGGCCACAACTAACCAGCTGGAACATTCCGTTCGATTATCGCCCGCTTCCGCCTGCGGCGAATTGCCTCGCCCCTTCCCTTCCCCGCACCATCGCCTCCAGCAACGCCCCATCGGCTCGCCCAATAAAAACAAGAGATCCACGACAGATGAGCACTTCGCACCCCGCACGCCAGCTGCTGCCCGGCCTGTTGGCCATGTCCTGCGCGCTCCCCGCGTTCGCCGCCGAAAGCGGGTTCATGGAGGACGCCAAGGCCAGCCTCAACCTGCGCAACTTCTACATCAACCGCAACTTCGTCGACCCCGCCCACTCGCAGGCCAAGGGCGAAGAATGGACACAAAGCTTCATCCTCGATGCCCGCTCCGGCTTCACCCAGGGCACCGTGGGTTTCGGCGTGGACGTACTTGGCCTGTACTCGGTCAAGCTCGATGGCGGCAAAGGGACTACCAATACCCACCTACTGCCCGTGCACGACGATGGCCGGCCCGCCGACGACTTCGGCCGCCTGGGCGTAGCGCTGAAAGCCAAGCTGTCGCAAACCGAACTGAAAGTCGGCGAGTGGATGCCGGTGCTGCCAATCCTGCGCTCGGACGATGGTCGCTCGCTGCCGCAAACCTTCCGCGGTGGCCAGCTGACCTCGAAGGAAATCGACGGCTTGACCCTGTACGCCGGTCAGTTCCGTGGCAACAGCCCGCGCAACGACGCCAGCATGGAAGACATGTCGCTGAACGGCCGCGCGGCCTTCACCTCCGACCGCTTCAACTTCGGCGGTGGTGAGTACGCCTTCAACGACAAGCGCACGATGATCGGCCTGTGGAATGCCCAGCTCAAGGACATCTACCGCCAGCAATACCTCAACCTGGTACACAGCCAGCCGCTCGGCGAATGGACCCTGGGCGCCAACCTCGGCTACTTCGTCGGCAAGGAAGACGGCGCCGAACGCGCAGGCGAACTCGACAACCGCACAGCTTCGGCGATGCTCTCGGCGCGCTACAAGGGCAACACCTTCTATGTCGGCCTGCAGAAAGTCAGCGGCGACGATGCCTGGCTGCGGGTCAACGGCACCAGTGGCGGCACCCTGGCCAACGACAGCTACAACTCAAGTTTCGACAATGCCAAGGAGCGCTCCTGGCAGCTGCGTCACGACTTCAATTTTGTCACTGTCGGCATCCCCGGATTGACCCTGATGAACCGCTATATCAAGGGCGACAACGTCACTGCAGGCGGCGTGACCGATGGCAAGGAATGGGCGCGCGAAACGGAGCTGGCTTATGTGGTGCAATCCGGGTCGTTCAAGGATTTGTCGGTGAAGTGGCGCAACTCGACCATGCGCCGGGATTTCAGCACCAATTCGTTCGATGAGAACCGGTTGATTGTGAGCTATCCGTTAAATCTGCTTTGATTTCACCGGCGCTTTCGCGGGACAAGCCCGCTCCCACATGCCCCGCGAAAGGCCATAATCGATGCAAATAACCAAAAGAAATAAACAAATCTATAAACCTTCTTTGACGACATATAAAACAGCCGATTAAATCGAGCCCTGTTTCCGCCGCAGAGCCTGACATGGACCTTCGCCAACTGCGCTACTTCATCGCCCTCACCGAGTACCGCAGCTTCGTCCGCGCCGCCGAGGCCATGGGTATCACTCAACCCGCATTCAGCCGCGCCATCCAGGGCCTGGAGCAGGCCTTTGGTTGTGCCTTGGTCGATCGCGCCAGCAAAGCCCTGCCACCGACCCCCGAAGGCCTGGTGGTACTGCAACACGCCAGGCGCCTGGTCCAAGGCGCCGCGCAGCTGAGCAACGAAGTGCTGCAGATGACCAAGCTCGATGCCGGCGAACTGCACTTCGGCAGTGGCCCCGCCCTGGCCGTGCGCCTGGTCCCGGAAGCCTTGCGGCACTTCATGGGTAGCCACCCCGGGATCCGCACCGCGCTGCTGGTCGATAACGCCGAGCGCCTTGGGCAGGCGCTGCGCCGCGAACAGATCGAGTTCTTCGTCGATGACGTCCGCCCGTTCGAAGCCGATCCGAACTTCCACACCGAACCGCTCAGCCCACGCCCCGGTCTGTTCTTCTGCCGCCCCGGTCACCCGTTGTTGGCCAAGGACAGCCTGTCGACCAACGACCTGTTCGCCTACCCACTCGCCAGCGCCCTGCTCGCCCCGGGGGTGCGCAAGCGCCTGGCCAACCTGAGCGGACGTAGCGACTTCACCCCGCACCTGCAAACCGAGCACCTCACCGTTCTGCGCAGCGTGGTCCAGTCCACGGATGCCATCGGCACCGCCAGCGAGGAGGCGGTGGCCGATGACCTGGCCGCCGGGCGCCTGGTCCGCCTGCACTGGCGCAATCTCCCGCCGGCACTGGAGGTGCTGAGCGTGCGCTGTGGTGTGGTCAGCCGCAGCGGCTATCGCCTGTCACCGGCGGCGCGGGCGATGATCGAGACGCTGGTGGGGCTTGATGCGCCGCTGCGCAGTGCTGCCATTCGCTGAACTGATGATGCTGTGACTTCGGGCTATCCTCAGCATTATTGAGGGAGGTCAGCCAAGGAGGAACAACAATGAAAAACCTCGTCGAACACCTGAGCCAGTACGCCAACTACCACCGCGACCCGCGCAATATCGGCACGCATTTCATTGGCATCCCGCTGATCGTGGCCGCAGTGGCTATCCTGCTGTCGCGCCCGGGCTGGGACCTGGCCGGCATCTGGCTGTCCCCTGCCCTGCTGGCAGCGGCGGCCTCGGTGTGGTTCTACCTGCGCCTGGACCTGCGCTTCGGGCTGGTCATGGGTGTGCTGCTGGGGCTTTGCCTGTGGGTGGGACAGGTATTGGCCGTGCAAAGCACTTCACTGTGGCTAAGCGTCGGGACAGGGGCGTTCGTGGTGGGCTGGATCATTCAATTTGTCGGGCACCACTACGAGGGCCGCAAGCCGGCGTTCGTCGATGATGTCAGCGGGCTGATCATCGGGCCTCTGTTCGTAGTGGCCGAAGCCGCGTTCATGTTGGGCCTGTGCCCGGCATTGAAACAAGCCGTGGAAGCCAATGCCGGGCCGGTGGCTATTCGCGGTAGTTAATCCCGCGATTCCACACCCAGCTCATCCCACACCGACTCCGCCAGGTGGAAGGTGGCATTGGCTGCCGGGATGCCGCAGTAGATCGCGCTCTGCATCAGCACTTCCTTGATCTCGTCACGGGTCACGCCATTGTTGGCCGCCGCGCGCAGGTGCAGCTTGAGCTCGTCGTTGCGGTTCATGCCGATCAGCATGGCGATGGTGATCAGGCTGCGGGTGTGGCGCGGCAGGCCCGGGCGGGTCCAGATATCACCCCAGGCATGGCGGGTGATCATGTTCTGGAACTCGCCGTTGAAATCGTTGAGCTTCTCCAGGCTGCGGTCCACGTGGGCATCGCCGAGCACCGCGCGGCGCACTTGCATGCCGGCGTCGTAACGTTGTTTCTCATCCATGGCGTATTCCTCAGCGAGCCAGCAGGAAGTCGAGCACGCGACGGCTGAACGCCTCGCCGATCTCGACATTGGACAGGTGCGCCGCCGGGAACTCGGCGTAAGTGGCACCGATGATGCTGGCCTGCATGAAGCGGCCATGTTCCGGGGTAGTGACCACGTCTTCGGTACCGGCCACGACCAGCGTAGGCACCTGGATACGGCCCAGTTGCTCACGGAAGTCGGCATCGCGCACGGCCGCGCAGTTGCCGGCGTAGCCTTCGGGGGAGGTCTGCGCGAGCATCTGGCAGATGCGCTGCGCCTGCTCAGGTTGCGCCTCGGCAAATGCCGGGGTGAACCAACGGGCGATGGAGGCATCGCGCAGATCGGCCATGGCTTGCTGACCACCCTTGAGCACGGTGTCAATGCGGGTGTTCCACACCTCGTCATTGGCGATTTTCGCTGCGGTGTTGCACAGGGTCAGGCTGTGCAGACGGTCGCCAGCATGGACACCCAGCCACTGACCGATCAGACCGCCCATGGACAGGCCGACGAAATGCGCGTGCTGGATGTCCAGGCCATCGAGCAGCGCCAATACATCCTGGCCCAGTTGCTCAACGCTGTAGGGGCCTTCGGTGACCAGTGAGGCGCCATGGCCACGGGTGTCATAGCGCAGCACCCGGAAGTGCTCGCTCCACAGCGGAATCTGGCTGTCCCACATGCCCAGGTCGGTACCCAGCGAGTTGGACAGCACCAGCACCGGGGCATCTTCCGGGCCGTCGAGTCGATAGTTCAGTACGCCATCGGCCAGTTGCAAATGCGCCACAGCGGTCTCCTTCAGGCAATGAAACGTTGATGTTCAGCCACGGCGCGCGCCACCCAGACGCGGGCCTGGCCGAGGTAATGGGCTGGGTCGAGCAGGCGCTCGAGTTCTTGTTCGGTCAGCTCGGCGGTCACCTGTGGCTCATCGCCCAGCACGGCGCGCAAGTGGCGCTGTTCGGCCACGGCGCGCTGGCAGCATTGCTCCAGCAGATGATGGGCGCGATCGCGGCCCAGGCGTTGGGCCAGGACGATGCTCACCGCTTCAGCCAGCACCAGGCCCTGGGTCAGGTCGAGGTTGCGGCGCATGCGCTCGGCATCCACCTCCATGCCCTCGGCGATCACCTGGGCCTGGCGCAAGGCGCCCGAAACCAGGCAGCAGATATCCGGCAGTGTTTCCCACTCGGCATGCCACAGGCCGAGACTGCGCTCGTGCTCCTGGGGCATTGCACTGTAAAGCGTCGAAAGCAACCCGGGTACGCGGGTAGCGGCACCGATCAGCACCGCTGCGCCCACCGGGTTGCGCTTGTGCGGCATGGTCGACGAACCGCCCTTGCCCGGCGCGGAGGGCTCGAACACCTCGCCCGCCTCGGTCTGCATCAGCAGGCTGACGTCGCGGCCGAACTTGCCCAGGCTACCGGCGACCAGGCCCAGTACCGAGGCGAATTCCACCAGGCGGTCACGCTGGGTGTGCCACGGTTGTTCAGGCAAGGTCAGCTTGAGCTGTTCGGCCAGGCCTTCGGCGACCGGCAGCGCCTTGCTGCCCAACGCCGCAAGGCTGCCGGAAGCACCACCGAACTGCAGCACCAACAAACGTGGGCGAAGCTCTTGCAGGCGTTGGCGGTGACGCGTCAGTGCACCGAGCACACCCGCCAGCTTCATGCCCAGGGTCACTGGCGTGGCATGCTGCAGCCAGGTACGCCCCACCAGCGGCGTGTCGGCATGCTGCAGAGCCTGACGCGACAGGGTTTCTGCCAGTTTGGCAAGGTCAGCCTCAATCAGGCCCAGCGCATCGCGCAATTGCAGCACCAGCCCGGTATCCATCGCATCCTGGCTGGTAGCGCCGAGGTGCACGTAGCGCTCCGCCTCGGGCACGCCGCTGGCAATCACCTTGCCCAATGCCTTGACCAGCGGGATCGCCGAATTGCCAGCAGTGGCGATGGCCTCGGCCAGCGCGCGAACGTCATAACGCTCAGCCTGGCAGCCGGCCTCGATGGCTGCGACCGCGCTGTGCGGCACCAACCCCGCAGACGCTTCGGCGCGCGCCAGTGCCGCTTCGAAATCGAGCATGCCTTGCAGGCGACCGCGGTCGGAGAAAACCTCGCGCATGGCCGGGGCGGTGAAGTAGGCGTCGAACAGCTGGTTGGTCATGCAACGTCCTTAATCATCATGGTGCAGGTACGCCGCCTGTTTCGGCAGGCGCAGGCTGAACAGGAAGGCGATTGCCATCATCGCTGTCACGTACCAGTAGAAGGTGTTCTCCATGCCGAGGGTTTTCAAGCCCAGGGCCACGTATTCGGCCGAACCGCCGAACATCGCGTTGGCCACGGCATAGGCCAGGCCCACGCCCAGTGCACGCACCTGCGGCGGGAACATCTCGGCCTTCACAAGACCGCTGATCGAGGTGTAGAAACTGACGATGCACAAAGCCAGGGTAATCAGCACGAAGGCCATGAACGGGCTGGTGACGGTCTTCAGCGCCATCAGCAACGGCACAGTGAACAGCGTACCCAAGGCACCGAACAACAGCATCGAATTACGCCGGCCGATGCGGTCGGAGAGCATGCCGAAGAACGGCTGCAGCACCATGAACAGGAACAGCGCGCCGGTCATCACGTAGCTGGCGTGCTTCGCGGTCATGCCGGCGGTGTTGACCAGGTACTTCTGCATGTAGGTGGTAAAGGTGTAGAAGATCAGCGAGCCACCGGCGGTGTAGCCGAGCACGGTGATGAAGGCCGCCGCGTGGTTGCGGAACAGGCCCTTGACCGAGCCGGCATCCTTGTCGTTGCGGGTTTCGGCGCTGCTGGTCTCGTGCAGCGAGCGGCGCAGCATCAGCGAGATCAGCGCGGCAATGGCGCCGACCACGAACGGAATGCGCCAGCCCCAGGCGCGCAATTCGTCCTCAGTCAGCAGTTGTTGCAGGATCACCACCACCAGCACCGCCAGCAACTGGCCGCCGATCAGGGTGACGTACTGGAACGAGGCGAAGAAACCGCGCTGGCCGCGCAGCGCCACTTCACTCATGTAGGTTGCGGTGGTGCCGTACTCGCCACCCACCGACAGGCCCTGGATCAGGCGCGCCAGCAATAGCAGCGCCGGGGCCCAGGTGCCAATGCTGGCGTAGGTGGGCAGGCAGGCGATCATCAAGGAGCCAAAACACATCATCAGCACCGAGATCATCAGGGAATTCTTGCGGCCATGACGGTCGGCCAGGCGGCCGAAGATCCAGCCTCCGATGGGGCGCATCAAAAAGCCCGCAGCGAACACGCCGGCGGTGTTGAGCAACTGCACGGTCGGGTCGTCGGAGGGGAAGAAGGCCGGGGCAAAGTAGATCGCGCAGAAGGCGTAGACGTAGAAGTCGAACCATTCCACCAGGTTGCCTGAGGAGGCACCGACGATGGCGAAGATGCGCTTACTGCGCTCTTCGCCGGTGTAATAGGCTGAGGTCATGATGGTTTTACTCCAGGAGGGTGCTAGGTAAGTCTAGACATACCTAGTAACACACTCGTTCCGCTTGCGGGCTTGCCATTAGCCTTGTGTCGTAATTACCGGCCCTATCGCCGGTAAGCCGGCTCCCATAGGGAATGCGTGGTTCCTTGTGGGAGCCGGCTTGCCGGCGATACGGTCAAACGCGCTCGATGGCCAGCGCCAGCCCTTGGCCAACACCAACACACATGGTCGCTAAGCCTTTGCGCCCACCGCTCTTCTCCAACTGGTGAAGCGCAGTCAACACCAGCCGCGCACCACTCATGCCCAACGGATGCCCGAGGGCAATCGCACCGCCATTAGGGTTAACCTGCGGCGCATCATCGGCCACACCCAGCTCGCGCAGCACCGCCAGACCTTGGCTGGCAAACGCTTCGTTGAGCTCGATCACGTCGAAGTCGCTCATCGCCACACCCAGGCGCTCGGTCAGCTTGCGCACTGCCGGAACCGGGCCGATGCCCATCACGCGAGGGGCAACGCCGCCGCTGGCCATGCCCAGAACGCGGGCGCGCGGAGTCAGGCCGTGCTTCTTCACCGCTTCAGCCGAAGCCAGGATAAGTGCCGCAGCACCGTCGTTCACGCCCGAAGCATTGCCAGCGGTGACGGTTTTGTCCGGGCCATTGACCGGCTTGAGTTTGGTCAGTGCTTCCAGGGTCGTTTCCGGGCGCAGATGTTCGTCACGCTCGACGATGGTTTCACCCTTCTTGTGGGCGATACGCACCGGCACGATTTCTTCGGCAAAGAAGCCGGCAGCCTGGGCGGCGGCGGCTTTCTGCTGGCTGCGCAGGGCGAAGGCGTCCTGATCGGCACGCGAAACCTGGTAATCGTCGGCCACGTTGTCAGCGGTTTCGGGCATGGCGTCCACGCCGTACTGGCGCTTCATCAACGGGTTGATGAAGCGCCAGCCGATGGTCGTGTCTTCAAGCTTCATGTTGCGCGAGTAGCCGCTTTCAGCCTTGCCCATGACAAACGGCGCACGCGACATCGACTCGACGCCCCCGGCGATGGCCAGCTCCATCTCGCCGCTGGCGATGGCACGGAATGCCGTACCGATGGCGTCCATGCCCGAAGCGCACAGGCGGTTGAGGGTCACGCCAGGGACGCTGTCCGGCAGGCCAGCAAGCAGCAGCGCCATGCGTGCCACGTTGCGGTTGTCTTCGCCGGCCTGATTGGCGCAGCCGAAGAACACCTCGTCGAGTTGATCCCATTGCACGCCCGGGTTGCGCTCGATCAGCGCCTTGAGCGGGACCGCTGCCAGGTCGTCGGCACGCACACCGGCCAGGGCGCCGCCGAAGCGGCCGATCGGGGTGCGGATAGCGTCACAGATGAATACGTCGCGCATCAGGCTTCTCCTGCCACCTGGCCATGGGCCGCAGCGGTACGGGCTTCGAGGTCACGCAATGCGCCCAGTTCGACCGCGGTGGGTTCAGCGGTGATCTGCACGTCGTCGGCAAAACGGATTGCCCAGCCCGTGGCGGCAGTGATCTGCTCGCGGGTCACCCCCGGGTGAATGGCGGTGACGACAAATTCGTGGGTGCCAGCTTCCGGCTCCATGATGCACAAGTCGGTGATGATGCCGACCGGGCCTTCGCCGGGCAGGCCAAGGCGTTTGCGCGAGTCGCCTCCTTCACCGTGGCCGACCGAGGTGATGAAGTCGAGCTTGTCGACGAAGGCTCGCGGCGACTGCTTGAGGATGATCAGCACCTGCTTGGCGGACCCTGCGATCTCCGGCGCGCCACCGGCACCCGGCAGGCGGGTTTTCGGGGCGTGGTAATCACCCACCACAGTGGTGTTGATGTTGCCGAAGCGGTCAACCTGGGCTGCACCGAGGAAGCCAACATCGATACGGCCACCCTGCAGCCAGTAGCGGAAGATCTCGCCGGTCGGCACCACGGTGTCGGCAGTTTCGGCCAGCTCGCCGTCACCGATCGACAGCGGCAGCACGCTCGGTTTGGCGCCGATCGGGCCGGATTCGTAGATCAGCACCACGTCTGGCGACGAGGTCAGGCGCGCCAGGTTGGCGGCCTTGGACGGCAGGCCGATACCGACGAAGCAGACTGCACCATTGCGCAGGCGACGAGCAGCGGCAACGGTCATCATTTCAGAAGTGGAGTAGCTCATTGTGCAGCCTCCGCGGTGCTGGCCAGCTTGGCCTTGAATGCGTTGAAATCGGCGGTGCCACGGATATAGGTGTCAATCCAGGCGGTGAACGACTCGCGATTGCGCGCGATCGGGTCCCAGGCCTGGTAGAAGCGGTTGTCACGCTCGTAGTAGCCGTGGGCGTAGGACGGGTGTGCGCCGTCGGGGACCAGGCAAACTGCGCTGAGGGCCCAGGTCGGCAGTACGCAGGCGTTCATCGGCGCCTGCAGGTCATCGACGATTTCTTCGACGGTGACGATGCATCGCTTGGCCGCCAGGGCCGCTTCCTTCTGCACGCCGAGGATGCCCCACAGCAGCACGTTGCCCTTGCGGTCGGCCTTCTGCGCGTGGATCACGGTCACATCCGGGCGTACCGATGGCACGGCGGCGAGCACTTCACCGGTGAACGGGCAGGTGACGCTTTGGATCAGCGGGTTGACCTTTGGCAGGTCGGAGCCGGCGTAGGCACGCAGTACTGCGAACGGCAGGCCGGAGGCACCGGCGACGTAGGCGTTGGCCAGGTCGGCATGGCTGTGTTCTTCGATTTCGATCGCATGCGGCCATTGCTTCTCGACCGCGTCGCGCAGGCGGTGCAGCGACCCGACACCGGGGTTACCGCCCCAGGAGAAGATCAGCTTGCTGGCGCAGCCGGCACCGATCAGCTGGTCGTAGATCAGGTCCGGGGTCATGCGCACCAGGGTCAGGTCACGCTTGCCCTGACGGATGATCTCGTGGCCGGCGGCGGTCGGGATCAGGTGGGTGAAGCCTTCGAGGGCGACGGTATCGCCGTCCTGGATGAACTGCTTCACGGCTTCGTGAAGCGGGAGAATTGCAGCCATTTGGAGACTCCTGGTCAGGGTGCTACGTTGAGCTCAGATTAAGGAGCCGGGTGGGTCGCTGACAATCCGATAATCGACTATTCGTGCGATTATCGAACAATTTGTTACCCCACTCCCTCTCTCTAAAATCCACTGCAGCCCCCTGTGGGAGCGGCTTTAGCCGCGAAGCAAGCGACACGGTGGATGGCACCGGCTTCGCCGGTGTTCGCGGCCGAAGCCGCTCCTACTAGGTCGCGTCTGCGTGGCTTACCAGCCCTTTCACGATGACACCCACGGTCGCCAGCGCCGCCGGCACCAGCAACGCCGTCAGCACCTGCTCGAAGTTCCAGCCCAGGCCCAGCAGGGTCGCGCCACTCCAGGCACCGAGGATCGCGCCGAAGCGGCCAATGCCCAGCATCCACGACACGCCAGTGGCGCGCGCCTGGGTCGGGTAGAAACGCGCCGCCAGTGAAGGCATGGCCGATTGCGCGCCGTTCACGCACATCCCGGCAACCAGCACCAGGGTGGCGAGCACGGTCATGTTGCCCAGGCTCTGACCGACCGCGTAGGCGAACACCCCTGCCAGCAGGTAGAAGATGCCGATGACCTTATGCGGGTTATAGCGGTCCATGGCCCATCCCACCGCCACCGCACTGAGTACCCCACCAAACTGGAATAACGCACCAATGAAGGCGGCCTGCTCCATGCTCGCACCGCTGTCACGCATCAGCGTCGGCAGCCAGCTGGTCAGCAGGTAGACGATCACCAGGCCCATGAAGTAGGTCAGCCACAACAGCATCGTGCCCAGGCCGTAGGTGCCGGAGAAGATCACCGCAAACACGTTGCGGGCGGCTACGGCTTTCTGTTCCGGCACGCTGAAGCTGGCGGCCTGCGCCACCACGGCCGGGGCGATCGGCGCCAGGGTCTTGCGCACCTTGTCGGTGCCCCGGTTGCGCACCACCAGGAAGCGTGCCGACTCCGGTAACCAGACCATCAGCACCACGGCCAGCAGCAGCGGCAGCACACCGCCGACCACCAGCAGGCTGTGCCAGCCATAGGCCGGGATCATCTTGGCGGAAATGAAACCACCACCGGCCATGCCCAGATTGAAGCCGCAGAACATGCTGGTGACCAGCAGCGACTTGAGGCGCTCTGGGGTGTATTCAGAGAGCAGTGTGGTAGCGTTGGGCATGCCAGCACCCAGGCCCAGGCCGGTCAGAAAGCGCAGCACCAGCAACTGGTCGACATTGCTGGCGTAGGCCGAGGCGAGGCTGAAGCCACCGAACACGAGTACCGCGCCGACCAGTACGCCCTTGCGGCCAAAGCGGTCGGCCAATGGCCCTGACCCCAAGGCGCCGAATACCATGCCGATCAATGCGGCGCTCATCACCGGGCCGAGGCTGGCGCGGTCGATCCCCCACTCCTGTGACAACGCCGGGGCGATGAAGCCCATGGCGGCAGTGTCCAAGCCATCGAGGAAAACAATCAGGAAACAGAGAATCACTACCCGCCATTGATAGCGCGACAGTGGTTGGTCGTTGATGAACGACTGGACGTCGAGGCAGTTCCCGACTGATTGTGGCTTGTTCATTGTTGTTATCCAGAAGTGGGCACAATCGGGCCGCTGTACAGGGCAATTCGTACAGGGTTAGCAATCGAGAAGTGCGCCGGGTAATTGTTCTTGTTCGGTCGGCTAAGCCGACCGTTGCGAGAGACATTAATCAGCGAATGAGGGGGGCGCAATTCGCCCGGAGCGACACTGTGCGTTTATCGCACAGGAAACGGATGGCGTGTTCGATAGGGGTGCAAGGCGCACTTAGCCAAACAGCTGGTGGCAAAGATCACGGCTCGAAGCCAGCAGGATCGGCAGGAACCGCTGTTCAAGCTCGCTACGGCTGACACGTCCGACATGGGTACTGACGTTAAGCGCCGCCAGCACCTGCCCCGAAGCGTCATAGATCGGCACGGCAATCGAGCGCAGCCCCTGCTCCAACTCCTGATCGACCACACACCAGCCTTGCGCACGTACCTGCTGGATGCAGGCGAACAGCGACTCGGAGTCGTGCAGGGTTCGGCTGGTACGGGCCTTGAGGTCGGCGCGATCGAGGTATTCGCGCAAACTGGTGTCGTCCATCGCCGCCAAGAGGATACGCCCCATCGATGTGCAATAGGCCGGTAGGCGCCCACCGACCGACAGATCGACCGAGATCAGCCGCTCGACTGTAGCCGAACGGGCAATATAAAGAATGTCGTCGCCTTCGAGGGTGGCCATGTTGGCGGCCTCGTGCAGCTGATCGCTGATACGGTCGAGGTAGGGTTGCGCCGATACCGCCAGCGGCGTCGAAGAAAGGTAGGCATGGCCCAGCGTCAATACCTTGGGCAGCAGCGAATACGTGCGCCCGTCAGTGGTGGCATAGCCCAGTTTGATCAACGTATGCAGGCAACGGCGCACGGCCGCACGGGGGATTTCTGTGCGATGGCTGATCTGAGCGATGGTCAGGTGACGCTTGCGTTCCTGGAATGCCTGAATGACGGCCAGGCCTCGGGCCAACGAGGTCATGAAGTCCGGATCGCCCGTGAATGCCTGGATACGCTTGGCGGGTGACGCCACGATGGGCGGAGCCATGGCCGGTGTCGTCGGGCGTACTGCGTCTGGGCTGGCAGATTCGTTGACCGGGATTTCGTCGCTCATCGTTCACCTCAAAAAAATCGCTGCTTCGTGCGATTATCGAACAAGCGGCCGATAATCGCAATTGACCGCTGACACGTTTGCTTATACCTTTCTCCTGCCACATGTGGCTTCTTTGGAGAGACTGGTCAGGTACCCACCGTAGAAGTCCCCAGGCAACGGCCTCGCCTTGTGCGGGGCCGTTTTATTTGCCTCGCTGGCAAGCGCAACAACAGCGAACTTACCGATAAGTGCCTGTTCAAACTTTGCACAGGCAGGCGCAACCCGCAAACTTCGACGATGGATGTCAGCCTGGGTAAATAAGTCTGGTTGAGGTATTGGCGATTGCTATAATCGATTCTGCTGGCCCGGATCGATACGCCGGCAGTTAACATTGGCCCAACCTTTCTACGACGGCCAGCAAATCCTGTGCATGGGCAACTAGCGCGTGCATGCAATACCAGCCTTCTACATTCAGGTACTACTGTGACGAAAGATGAACTGCGCGCGGAACTCGAGCGCCAGGCTGAACGTTACAAGGAAGTTTACGGTGGTGAAGTCACCACATACGCGGCGCAACCAGAGCCGGAACGCAAACCCTGGCGCAAACGTGCCACGGTCCAGGATCAGGTGTTCAGCCAGGAACTGGAAAAGATGGAAAAAGAGCTGCGCAGCGAAGAGCCCTGAGCAGCTCGGCCCATCCCTTGCCTCTGCCATCGCGTCGCGGGGCCGATGCCCCCGACGCGGCTTATCCTTACCGAAAGGCTGAGGATGAAATGGATTTACACAAATTTCATACAACCGTTTGAAGCTGCGCCTCGCCTCGCCGTTATCAGACATTTGGCGGATTTAGGCTTTTTTTGTAGCTTTTTACGGAACTTTAATGTGTTTCTTCCGTTTCCAGCAAAGCGTTGAGGTCGATCACAAAGCTGCCATCGGTCAGCTACGGGTGCATCGATTGCCAAGGTTTTCTGGCATAATCCCGCCCCCCAAATGACCGCCAGACAACCTTCATGATCGATTTATTCAGCGGACTGGATGCCTGGGTATTGGTGAGCCTGCTACTCGCCCTGACCTTCGTGCTCGCATTCGAGTTCATCAATGGCTTTCATGACACCGCCAACGCGGTAGCCACCGTCATCTATACCAAAGCCATGCCACCACACCTGGCCGTGTTCTTCTCCGGGGTGTTCAACTTCCTCGGCGTACTGCTCGGTGGTGTCGGGGTGGCCTACGCCATCGTGCACCTGCTGCCGGTCGAACTGCTGATCAATGTGAACACCGGGCATGGCCTGGCCATGGTCTTCTCGCTGCTGGCTGCAGCCATCGCCTGGAACCTGGGCACCTGGTACTTCGGTATTCCGGCTTCCAGCTCGCACACCCTGATCGGCTCGATCCTCGGCGTAGGCCTGGCCAACGCGCTGATCAACGACATCCCGCTGGGTGATGGCGTCAACTGGCAGAAGGCGATCGATATCGGCCTGTCGCTGGTAGTCTCGCCGATGGCCGGCTTCGCTGTCGCCGCCCTGCTGCTGCTTGGCCTGAAATGGTGGCGCCCGCTGTCGAAGATGCACAAGACGCCGGAGCAGCGTCGCAAGCTCGACGACAAGAAGCACCCACCGTTCTGGAACCGCCTGGTGCTGGTGATTTCGGCGATGGGCGTGAGCTTCGTGCATGGCTCCAACGATGGCCAGAAAGGCATCGGCCTGATCATGCTGGTGCTGATCGGCATTGTCCCGGCCAAGTTCGTGCTCGACCTGAACAGCACTACTTACCAGATCGAACGCACCCGCGATGCGACCACTCACCTGAGCCAGTTCTATCAGCGCAACGCCGCCACCCTGGGCGAGTTCCTGGCACTGGGCAAAGCACAGGCCAGCGACCTGCCGGAGCAGTTCAGCTGCAACCCGCAACAGACGGAGCCGACCATCGCCGCGCTGCAGTCCTCGCTGCAAGGCGTGACCGATTACCGTGCCCTGGATGCCGACAAGCGCGTGGAAGTCCGCCGCTATTTGCTGTGCCTGGATGACACCGCGAAAAAAGTCGGCAAGCTGCCAGGCCTGGAAGCCCGTGAAAAGGCAGATCTGGACAAGCTGCGCAAAGACCTCACCGCCACCACTGAATACGCCCCGTTCTGGGTGATCGTGGCCGTCGCCCTGGCCCTCGGCCTGGGTACCATGGTCGGCTGGAAGCGCGTGGTCCTGACCGTTGGCGAGAAGATCGGCAAGCAGGGCATGACCTATGCCCAGGGCATGTCGGCGCAGATCACTGCAGCCTGCGCCATCGGCCTGGCCAACGTCTTCGCCCTGCCGGTGTCGACCACTCACGTGCTGTCGTCCGGCGTGGCCGGCACCATGGTCGCGAACAAGAGCGGCCTGCAAGGCGGCACGGTGAAGACTATTCTGCTGGCCTGGGTGCTGACCCTGCCTGCAACGGTGGGACTGTCGGCCGGCCTGTTCTGGCTGGCGTCCAAAGCGATTGGCTGAGCCCTGCTGCTGCATGAGAAAGGCGCCTTAGAGGTGCCTTTTTTTATGGGTCTGGACTGGCCTCTTCGCGGGGCAAGCCCGCTCCCACAGAGACGCCACTGTGAATTAGCTTGGAGTACATCCGTGGGAGCGGGCTTGCCCCGCGAAGAGGCCGCCACTGACTCACTAGCGCTTTTTGCCACCCAGCAACGAGCCCATCAACCCCCGCACCAACTGCCGCCCCAACTGATTGGCCGCCTGGCGCACCGCAGACTTGATCGCCTGACCCGCCGCACTCTGCAGAAAATCCCCGGCCTTGTCGGCCAGGCTCTCTTCATCCGCCTTCGGCACCGGCGCCGGCTCTAGCGGCTCGCCCTTGCGCTGGGTCAGCATTTCATACGCCGACTCGCGGTCAATCGGTTTGTCATAGCGCCCCGCCAACGGCGACTCGGCAATCAATGCACTGCGCTCGGCCGCACTCAACGGCCCAATGCGCGATTGCGGCGGTGCAATCAAGACCCGCTGGACCATCGCCGGTGTGCCCTTCTCTTCCAGGGTGCCCACCAGCGCCTCACCAATACCCAGTTCGGTCAGCACCGCCAAGGTGTCGAATGCAGGATTTGGCCGAAAACCATCCGCCACGGCCCTCAGCGACTTCTGCTCCTTGGCGGTGAACGCGCGCAATCCGTGCTGGATGCGTAACCCCAACTGGGCCAATACGGTATCCGGCAGGTCACTCGGGGATTGGGTGACGAAAAACACCCCCACGCCCTTGGAGCGAATCAACCGAACCACCTGCTCCAGACGATCCTGCAGGGCCTTGGGCGTGCCGTTGAACAGCAGATGCGCCTCATCGAAAAACAGCGCCAGCACGGGCTTGTCTGCATCGCCACGCTCCGGCAGTTGTTCGAACAACTCGGCCAGCAACCACAACAAGAAGGTGGCGTACACCTTCGGCGCCTCGTGCACCAGCCGGCTGGCATCGAGCAAATGAATTCGCCCGCGACCATCAGCGTCGGGCCGTAACAGGTCTTCCAACTGCAGCGCCGGTTCGCCAAACAGCGCCTCGGCGCCCTGCTGCTCCAACGTTGCCAGCCGGCGCAACAAGGCCTGGGTCGAGGCCGTGGTCATCAGTGCACTGTCTTCGCCCAGCAATTGCGGATTGTCTTTCAGGTGCGCGAGCAGCGCCTTGAGGTCCTTGAGGTCGAGCAGCAGCAGGCCATCTCTATCGGCCACCTTGAACGCGGCATACAGCGCTGCCTGCTGGCTGTCGGTCAGCTCCAGCAAGTTGCCGAGCAACAACGGACCCATTTCGCTGAGCGTGGTCCGTAGCGGATGGCCGGATTGCCCGGCGATATCCCACAGGCTCAGCGGATAAGCTTGCGCCTGATAGCCCAGCCAAGGCATGCCAGCGATCCGCTCGGCCACCTTACCCTGGGGCGCGCCTGCGGCCCCGACACCGCACAGGTCACCTTTGACATCGGCCGCGAACACGGCCACGCCTGCGTCACTGAACACCTCTGCCAAGTGTTGCAGAGTCACGGTCTTGCCGGTACCGGTGGCACCGGCAACCAACCCGTGGCGATTGGCCAGGCGCATGGCTTGATTGACAGGCTGGCCATCCGGGCCAGCGCCTACAACTATGGTCGAAGATTCCGGCATCTTTTCAATCCTCTGCTCAAGCTTGGCCACCCGTCGGCCGATAGGTCGGGATGATATTCGCCTTTAAAGACAGAACACCCCAGAAAGGATTTTCGGGATGTTGCACTGTTTTATAGCGGTACTTGTGCGAACGCCCGATAAAAACCTTAGCGGAACCGATTACGCCATGAACAAAAGCCTTCGTTTCAGCCACAAGATTCTTTTCGCCGCCTCATTGATCGTGATACTCGCCTTCAGCCTGTTCACGCTCTACAACGATTATCTCCAGCGTAATGCCATCCGCGAGAACCTGGAGAACTATCTGGCGGAAATGAGTGCGTCCACTTCCACCAACATTCGCAACCTCTTCGAAGGCCGTATCAAACTGGTTGAAAACCTGGCACAGAACATTGCCCAGCAACCTGCCAACGCTGAAACGCTGATGAGCCAGAACGCACTGATCTCAAGCTTTCTGACCGTCTACCTGGGTAAGGTCGACGGCGGTTTCAGCGTGCGCCCGGACTCGCCGATGCCCGAAGGCTACGACCCGCGCAGCCGCCCCTGGTACAAGGACGGCATGACTACCCAGAGCGCCATCCTTACCGAGCCCTACATCGACATGACCACCAACAAGATGGTCATCGGCATCCTCAGCAAGGTCTCCAGCAGCGTCGGCGTGGTCGGGGGCGACCTGGCCCTGGACGGCCTGGTACAGATCATCAACTCCTTGAGTTTCGGTGGCATGGGCTACGCGTTCCTGGTCAACGACCAGGGCAAGATCCTGGTGCACCCGGACCAGGCGCTGGTGATGAAATCACTGTCGGACCTGTTCCCGCAGCACACGCCGAAACTCTCCGGTGAGCTCACTGAAATCCAGGCCGATGGCCAGACCCGGCTGCTGACCTTCACCCCGATCAACGGCCTGCCATCGGCCAACTGGTACATCGGCCTGTCGGTGGACAAGGACAAGGCCTTCGCCATGCTCAGCACCTTCCGCACCTCGGCGGTGATCGCCACGGTGGTGGCGGTGGTGATCATCATCGGCCTGCTAGGCCTGCTGATCCGGGTGCTGATGCAACCGCTGCTGACCATGACCCGCGCCATGGAAGACATCGCCGAAGGCGAAGGCGACCTGACCAAGCGCCTGAAGATTCACAACCACGACGAATTCGGCATCCTCGGCACCGCGTTCAACCGCTTCGTCGAACGTATTCACGGCTCGATCCGCGAAGTGTCCTCGGCCACCGAGCAGGTCAACGAAGTGGCCCTGCGGGTAATCAGCGCCTCCAACTCGTCGATGACCAACTCCGACGAGCAGTCCAACCGCACCAACAGCGTGGCCGCCGCCATCAACGAACTGGGCGCCGCTGCCCAGGAAATCGCCGGCAATGCCGCCCAGGCATCGCAGCATGCAAGCTCCGCGCGACTGCTGGCCGAAGAAGGGCAGCAGGTGGTGGCGCGCAACATCGACGCGATGAACCGTCTGTCGGACCTGATTGTCACGTCAAGCGCGCACATCGAGACGCTCAACAGCAAGACCGTGAACATCGGCCAGATTCTCGAAGTGATCACCAGCATCTCCCAGCAGACCAACCTGCTGGCGCTCAATGCCGCGATCGAAGCGGCCCGGGCCGGTGAAGCCGGGCGTGGTTTCGCGGTGGTGGCCGACGAGGTACGCAACCTGGCGCACCGCACCCAGGAATCGGCGCAGCAGGTGCAGACCATGATCGAAGAGCTGCAGGTCGGCGCACGCGAGTCCGTCGATACCATGGGCCAGAGCCAGCGCCACAGCCAGGACAGCAGGGCCATCGCCAACCAGGCCGGCGAGCGTTTGGACAGCGTCACCGTGCGTATCGGCGAGATTGATGGCATGAACCAGTCGGTAGCCACTGCCACCGAAGAGCAGACGGCCGTGGTCGAGTCGATCAACATGGACATCAACGAGATCAACCTGCTCAACCAGGAAGGGGTCGAGAACCTGCAGGCCACCCTGCGCGCGTGCTCCGACCTGGAGCAGCAGGCCAGCCGCCTCAAGCACCTGGTCGGCAGCTTCCGCATCTGACCTCCAGCGGCAGGCAGGAAACTGCCTGCCGCGATTCCAACCGAACAAACTATCCTTCTGATAGGTCAACCTTTAGGCGCGTCATCGCCGGCCCCTTACCGCCGCGTGACAGACCCGAAGACGATCCCGGAGGGATGCTGATCGTGCACATCGCTGACATCACCATGTTCTACGCCCCGGCCAGTGGAGGCGTACGGACTTACCTTGATGCCAAACACCACCGTCTCGATGCCCTTCACGGCGTGCGCCACAGCCTGCTGATTCCCGGTGCCAGTGCGCGCCACGCCGATGGCATCTACCACGTCCCCGCCCCACCCCTGCCCTTTGGCAAGGGCTACCGTTTCCCGGTGCGCCTGGCGCCCTGGTGCAATGTGCTGCGCCGCCTCAAGCCCGACCTGATCGAAGTGGGCGACCCCTACCTCACCGCCTGGGCGGCCCTGGAGGCACGCCGGCAACTCGACGTGCCCGTCATCGGTTTCTACCACTCCGACCTGCCGCTGCTGGTCAGCAACCGCATGGGCAACTGGTTCACCCCCAATGTCGAAGCTTACGTCAGCAAGCTATATGGCAACTTCGACCGGGTGCTGGCGCCCAGCCAAGTGATGGCCGACAAGCTGCGCCGCCTGGGCGTGCGTGATGTCCATGTACAGCGCCTGGGCGTCGACCTGCAGACCTTCAACCCGCAGCACCGCGACCCGCAGCTGCGCGCCGAACTGGGCATCCCCGATACCAGTCGGCTGCTGGTGTTTGCTGGCCGTGGCTCGCGGGAAAAGAATCTGCCGGTACTGCTCGACTGCATGCAGCGCCTGGGCCGCCCCTACCACTTGTTGCTAGTGGGTTCGAACATGCCCGCCAACGTGCCGGACAATGTCAGTGTGATCAACCGTTTCTGCGCGCCGCAGGAAGTCGCCCGACTGGTCGCCAGCGCCGACCTGCTGGTGCATGCCGGCGATCAGGAAACCTTCGGCCTGGTCATCCTCGAAGCGATGGCCAGCGCCACCCCGGTGGTCGCCGTGCGCGCCGGGGCTTTTGGAGAGATCGTCAACGAACAGTGCGGGCGCCTGTGCCAGGCCAACGATGGACTGGCCATGGCGACGGCTGTGCGCGAGGCGTACGAAGACGGCGTACGCAAGCTGGGTGCCCAGGCACGCAGCCATGTCGAGCAGCACTATTCATGGGACAACGTCGTCAACGGGCTGCTGCTGCATTATCAAGCGGTGCTCGGCCATCAGCCGTTGGTACGCGCCCATGGCTGAGGCAAGCATCGCCCCGCGCAGCCTGATGCTGGTGCTGCACGACATCGCGCCCGAGACCTGGCCGGACTATCAGCCGTTCGTGCAAGCGGTCGACGAGATGGGCAACGTGCCCATGACCTGGCTGGTGGTGCCGGACTTCCATCACCGTAACCCATTGACCCGCTCGCCAACCTTTTGCCGCTTACTCGAACGGCGATTGGCGCGGGGCGACGAGCTGGCGTTGCACGGGTTCTACCATGCCGACGAAGGGCCGTCGCCGCGCAGTCCGGGCGAGTTCTTCATGCGCCGCATCTACACCCATGAAGGCGAATTCTACGGCCTCGACCAGGCGCAGGCGTTGCAACGCCTGGAAGCAGGCCTGACATTGTTTGCCCAACAGGGCTGGCCGGTCGCAGGCTTCGTCGCGCCTGCCTGGCTGATGAGCAAGGGCACCCGCGAAGCCCTGCGCCAGCTGCCATTGCGCTACACCAGCACTCCCCAGCATTTGTATCGTTTACCGGATTTCACCGCATACGAGGCCCCAGGTTTGGTCTGGAGCGCCCGCAGCGCATGGCGCCGCGGCCTGTCGAGGGTGCTTTGCGACTGGCAGAGCAAGCGTTGGCGGGACGCCGAAACCTTGCGCCTGGGCCTGCACCCGGTGGACATGCGCCACCGCGCCTCGCGTGACTACTGGCTACAGACGCTCGACAACTTGCTGCGGCAAGGCCGCGAGCCACTGACCAAATCGGCCTGGCTGGAGCGCCAGGTGATTGCATGAGCCGCCTCGGCTGGCTGGCGCTGGCAATGCTCTGCGCGGTGCTGGTACCCACGCTGCTGGGCGGCAGCGAGCTGCTGCCCAGACTGCAGGCGTTCGACCCAGGCCTCATGCTGACACTGCTGGGCATGATCTTGCTGTGCTGGGTGATCAATGCCCTACGCCTGCGACTGCTGCTTGGCCAGCACGGGGCCGCGCTCGGGCACGTGCGCAGTCTCGGCGTGGTGATGGCCACCGAATTCGCCATCTGCACCACCCCAGGCGGCAGCGGCGGGCCCCTGACCCTCATGGCACTGTTGGCGCGCGAACGCATCGGCCCAGCGCGCAGCGGCGCCGTGTTTGCCATGGATCAATTGAACGACCTGCTGTTCTTCTTCTGCGCGATGCTCGCGATTGCCGGCTACGCCCTGTTCCACAGCCTCGGCCGCAGCCAGGAAACCATGCTGCTCGGCAGCGCCCTGCTGTTGTGCTCGGCCCTGGCAGCGATAGTGTTGCTGCTGCGCTATCGCCGCGCAGTGATGCGGGCGAATGGGCGCCTGTTACAGCGCCTGGGCATGTCGTCAAAGCGCAAACGCCGCTGGGCGCGCAAGCTGTTGCATTTTATCGAGGCGCTGGGACAAACCTGGCAATTGCCAAAACGCACATTGGTGTTGGTGTTCACCCTCACCTGCGCGCACTGGAGCCTTCGTTACAGCGTGCTGTACCTGGTGTTGCAAGGCTTGGGCGTGGAGCTTTCGTGGATCCCCAGTTTTCTGGTGCAGATGCTCTCGCTCAGCGCCGGCCAGTTCAGCCTGATGCCGGGTGGCGCCGGAGCCGCTGAGCTGACCTCGGCCAGCTTACTGACACCCTTGGTGGGCAGCTCGACCGCCGCCGCGGCCATCCTGATCTGGCGCGCGGTCACGTACTACTTTTATCTGCTGGCCGGGGGGCCGGTGTTCGTCTGCCTGCTGGCGCGTCCGTTGCTGGAGCGCTGGCGGCGTCAGGCGGGTTGAGCTGGCGCCAGAGATCGGCTGCGCCGGCAAAGTCGGCCCCATCCTCTTCGCTGAGGGCTTCGGGGTCGTAACGGGCAAGGCAGCCTTCGCCGAGGGTAGGCGGTGACGAGGCGGTGGGCTTGTTGCGGGAAGTTGCCATTATGTTCTCCCCTATGTAATGGGGGCTGCATCGCAGCCCCCTCGGGTGTATCAGTCGAACACCACAGTCTTGTTGCCATGCACCAGCACGCGGTCTTCCAGGTGATAGCGCAGGCCGCGGGCCAACACCATCTTCTCGACATCACGGCCGAAGCGGACCATGTCCTCGATGCTGTCGGCATGGTTCACCCGCACTACGTCCTGCTCGATGATCGGACCTGCGTCCAGTTCTTCGGTCACGTAGTGGCAGGTCGCACCGATCAGTTTCACGCCGCGCAGGGCGGCCTGGTGGTAAGGCTTGGCACCGACGAACGACGGCAGGAAGCTGTGGTGAATGTTGATCACCCGTTCTGCGAAATCCTGGCACAGTTGCGGCGGCAGGATCTGCATATAGCGCGCCAGCACCACCACGTCGGCCGAATGCTCCTGAACCAGGCGCGATACTTCGGCAAATGCCGGTGCCTTGTCTTTCGGGTCGACCGGTACATGGAAGAACGGAATACCGTGCCACTCGACCATGCTGCGCAGGTCGTCGTGGTTGGAGATCACACAAGGGATCTCGCAATCCAGCTCGTCGGTGTGCCAACGATGCAGCAGGTCGGCCAGACAATGGGACTCGCGGCTGGCCATCAGCACCACACGCTTCTTCTGCGCCGAGTCGGTCACGCGCCAGGTCATGGAGAACTCTTCGGCGATCGGTGCGAACGCTTCGCGGAAGGCCTCGATACCAAATGGCAGGGATTCGGCACGGATTTCATGGCGCATGAAGAACCAGCCACTTTGCTCATCGGAGTGGTGGCTGGCCTCGTTGATCCAACCATTGTACAAAGCCAGGAAATTACTGACTTTCGCCACGATACCAACACGGTCGGGGCAGGCGATCACCAGACGATAGGTGCGCATGAATAAGACTCCAAGAACTTCGCAAAGGCGCTCATTCTAGCGGCCTGCCCGAAAAAACGCAGTAATCATTGCGCCCGCAGCCGGCGCCGTCCTGCGTCGCTGGCTGCGACAGCCTGCCGCAACACGCAGATGACAAACATGACGAAGTACAGGGCCATATGTAAATTTTCCTTAATCTTGAGATATTTTGTCACAGGCACATTAAGAGTTTATGGCCTGATTAATAGGTTTACTTGAGAGTTTCGCCTGTCTATTATTGCCACACACATTTCCGAACACGCATCAAGGAACACTCCATGTCGCTGATCAACGAATACCGCGCTACCGAAGAAGCCATCAAGGAACTTCAGGCCCGCCTGGCCAACCTGTCGCAGGATGACAAGCTGAAAAAAGAACTGGAGTTCGAAGGCAAACTGCGCACCCTGATGGGCGAATACTCCAAGTCGCTGCGTGACGTCATTGCCCTGCTCGACCCAGAGTCGAAACTGAGCAAAGCCCCACGTGGTGGCGTCAAGACCACGGTCACCAAGCGCGCGCGCAAGGTCAAGCAATACAAGAACCCGCACAACGGTGAAGTAATCGAAACCAAAGGCGGCAACCACAAAACCCTGAAAGAGTGGAAAGCCAAGTGGGGCGGTGATGTGGTTGAAAGCTGGGCGACCCTGCTGGACTGATGCGTCCGCTTACACGCACCTCAGCTTTAAACAAGAACGCCGGCTCAATGCCGGCGTTCTTGTTTATTCAAGCAACTTCACTCAAGGATTGATGGCGAACCGCTCGGATAATTGCCGGGCATGGGCCTGCCAGGCATCCAGTACCCGCCGCCCCGCCTCGTCCGCATTGGCCCAGGCGCCTTGCCGCGCCTGCTCGAAGTCGCCCAGCGTGTTCGGTGCGCCCCACTGCGGGTCGCTGAGACGCTGCTGGCAGAAGCCATGCCAGCGCTGGCGCTCTTCACTGTTCAACGTCTCGGGAAAGTTACGTGCCCGGTAACGGAACAACAACTCGGGCATGCGCGGATCATCGAACATCCAGTGGCCATGCCCCAATTGAGCGGGGTCCACGGTGCGCACTTGCTCGCACAGACGCCGATCTCGGTCGCCGAGAAAACCGTCATACAACTGCTGCTCCGGGTCTTCACTCGGAACAAAGTCTTCCTTGCTATAGATATGTTCCAGCTTGTCTTGCCACTGCACCTGTTGATTGGCCAATGCGTCACCACGTGATTGCAGCAATGCCAAATCGATACCCAGCCGTTGCTGATCCGCAGGCCGTAAAACCGAAAGCGGTGCAACGACCGGGCAGCGATTGATCTGCAGTAACTTCAGCGGTACCGGTAATTGATCTTCAGCCAATGCTTCATGGCGCGTGTACAACCGTTCACGCAGCACCTCAGCACTTTCCCTTATCAACGGTAGGGTTTCCTGATGCAAGTCGCACACAATCAATGCATTGCGATTATGTGGGTGCCAGGCCAATGGCAAGACCACGCCCAGATAATGACGGGCTGCCGAAAAGCGCCCCGATATATGCACCAGCGGTTGCAATAAACGGATTTGCTCCATCACCTTATGCTTGCTGCGCAACTGGAAAAGCCATTCAAACAACTTGGGTTGCTGCTGGCGAATCAGCCGCGCCAGCGCGATGGTCGCCCGCACGTCGGAAAGTGCCTCGTGCGCATGTCCGTGGTCGATGCCATTGGCCTGGCTGAGCAACTCCAGGCGCAAGCTGGTGCGCCCGTCCTGTTGCGGCCAGACGATGCCCTCCGGACGCAGGGCATACGCCGTTCGCACCACGTCGATCAGGTCCCAGCGGCTGTTGCCGCCCTGCCATTCGCGGGCATAGGGGTCGAAGAAGTTGCGGTACAGGCTGTAACGGGTGACTTCGTCATCAAAGCGCAAGGTGTTGTAGCCGGCACCACAGGTTCCCGGGCGCGCCAGTTGCTCATGCACCCGGGTCATGAACTCAGCTTCGCACAGGCCCTGGTTGGCCAATTGTTGCGGAGTGATGCCGGTCACCAGGCAAGCTGCTGGGTGCGGAAGGATATCGTCGGATGGGCGGCAATAAAGGCTGATCGGCTCGTCGACTTCATTGAGGTCGAAGTCGGTGCGCACACCGGCCACCTGCAGCGGGCGGTCGCAGCGCGGGTTGATGCCGGTAGTTTCGTAATCGTGCCAGAAGATGGAGGTCACGGGGTCGTCCTGATACAAGGTCGACCCGATTCTAGCGGACCTGGCTTCAGACGGAAGCGTTGGCAGGGTTGAAGCTGAAATAGTCGCGCAGCGAACGCACGAACTCGTCGTATTCGCGCGGCGCCTGCAACAGCATGAAACCTGAATCGTAATGCCCCGGTGTCTGGTCTTCGCGGCACCACAGGCAGCTGGCGGTCAGGTTGATGAACTGAAAGCCCCCACCGGCCAGCGGCCGACGCAACTGCAGCTCGTAGTCCGGCCCAACCAGCACAGGGAGCTGGCTGATCAACATCAGGCCATCTTCAGAGGCATTGCCCAACTGCCCGATCGGCTGATCGGTGAAGCGATTGAAGACCTTGAGAACACAAGGCAACTGATGGCGTTCGATATGGCGCTGGTTGAACATGGTCACAGGTGCAGTCCGTACCCGATGCCAGGAATACCCGGTACTGGCGATTGTTGTAACAACTGAGTTACAGGTTAGCGCAGCGCGCGCGGCAAATCCCGTGAAATAAACGATACCTTGGTGTTAACGCCAAGGAGAGGTAGTCACCGGGCTGGCCACCGCCGATTGGCCAGCACGATAGTGGCCAAGCTTCTCCAGGGTCTGCAGACGTGCCTTGGCCCGGTAGGCGTATTCGTTGCGCGGGTATTGCTGAATCAAGTACTCATAGGTTTGCGCAGCGTCCACGAACAACTGCTGGCGCTCCAGGCACTGGCCGCGCAGTAGCGACACTTCCGGGTGAATGAACGGCCGGGCACGGCTGGTGCGGTCGACCTGCGACAGCTCAAGCATCACCTTCTGGCAATCGCCACGGTCGTAGGCGCGGTAGGCGTTGTTCAAGTGATGGTCCATGGACCAGCGGGTGCAGCCGACGGCGCTGGCCGCCAGCATGAAAACGATCAGGGCTCGCATGGGGTATCTCCTTTGATGCCAGTGTATCGGCCATTGCTGGCAAATCTTCACAAGGTTTTGCAAGCGTACGCCGACCGTTCAAATGCCACCCTGCCTTGCGCGCAGGTAGTGCAACGGAACAATGACTACAGCGCAATTGAGGAGTAGCCTTTCGCTGCGCTTCACTATAGGAGTCTGTGCATGACCATCCGCCGTACCAAAATCGTCGCCACCCTTGGCCCCGCCAGCAATTCGCCGGAAGTGATCGAACAACTGATCCTTGCCGGCCTGGACGTGGCACGCCTGAACTTCTCCCACGGCACCCCGGACGAGCACAAGGCGCGCGCCCGCCTGATCCGTGACATCGCCGCCAAGAATGGCCGCCACGTCGCACTGCTGGGCGACCTGCAGGGTCCGAAGATCCGCATCGCCAAGTTCAGCAACAAGCGCATCGAACTGAAAGTCGGTGACAAGTTCACCTTCTCCACCGTCCACCCGCTGACCGAAGGCAACCAGGATATCGTCGGGATCGACTACCCCGACCTGGTCAAGGACTGCGGCGTAAATGACGAACTGCTGCTCGACGATGGCCGCGTGGTCATGCGCGTCGAAACCGCCACCGCCGATGCCCTGCACTGTGTGGTGATCGTCGGTGGTCCGCTGTCTGACCACAAAGGCATCAACCGCAAAGGTGGCGGCCTGACCGCGCCGGCCCTGACTGAAAAAGACAAGGCCGATATCAAGCTGGCCGCGGAAATGGACCTGGACTACCTGGCCGTGTCGTTCCCACGTGACGCCAAGGACATGGAGTACGCCCGCAAACTGCGTGACGAAGCCGGCGGCAGCGCCTGGCTGGTGGCCAAGATCGAGCGCGCCGAAGCCGTTGCCGATGACGAAACCCTCGACGGCCTGATCGCCGCCTCCGACGCGGTCATGGTTGCCCGTGGCGACCTGGGTGTGGAAATCGGCGACGCCGAACTCATCGGCATCCAGAAGAAGATCATCCAGCACGCTCGCCGCAACAACAAGGCAGTGATCGTCGCGACGCAGATGATGGAGTCGATGATCCAGAACCCGATGCCGACGCGCGCAGAAGTGTCCGACGTGGCCAACGCCGTGCTCGACAACACCGACGCGGTGATGCTGTCGGCCGAAAGTGCCGCCGGCGCATACCCGATCGAAGCCGTCCAGGCCATGGCGCGGATCTGCCAGGGTGCCGAGAAGCACCCGACCAACCTGAAGTCCAGCCACCGCCTGCACACCACCTTCGAGCGCTGCGACGAAAGCATCGCCCTGGCGGCCATGTACACCGCCAACCACTTCCCCGGCGTCAAGGCGATCATCGCCCTCACCGAAAGTGGTTACACCCCGCTGATCATGTCGCGCCTGCGTTCGCACGTGCCGATCTACGCCCTGACGCCGCACCGCGCCACCCAGGCCCGTGCCTCGATGTTCCGTGGCGTCTACCCGATCGCCTTCGACCCGGCCTCGCTGCCGGCCGACAAGGTCAGCCAGGCGGCGGTCGACGAACTGCTCAAGCGTGGGCTGGTGGAGCAAGGTGACTGGGTGATCCTGACCAAGGGCGACAGCTACCACACCATCGGTGGTACCAACGGCATGAAGATCCTGCATGTCGGTGATCCGCTGGTCGGCTGATAGCCTTCAAAGGGGCCGCTTTGCGGCCCATTCGCGGGCAAGCCCGCTTCCACAGGTTCTGCGCAATACGTAAGGACTGCGCATTACCTGTGGGAGCGGGCTTGCCCGCGAAGAGGCCGACGCCTATACCGCAAATGCCTCAGGCATGTTCAGAAAACACATCAGCAAACACCTGCCCCCGCGGCACCCCCGCAATAAACAGCCGCCGCGCAAAGCGCTCGACACTCCCCGGCGAGCCACACAGCAGCGCAACGGTCTGCCGTGATGATGGGCGCAATGCCGCAAGGGTTTCGTCCAGATGCGCCGCCAACACGCACTCGACGCTCACCCCCTCAATGCCAGGCAACGCCTGCGCCAAGTAATGCCCAGCGCCATCGCGCGCCACATGCATCACCCTGATTTCGCCCCGATGCCCCTGCCTCAGCGCCTCGCGCAAGATGCCCCATAACGGTGCAAGCCCAGTGCCCGCGGCCAATAGCCAGAGCGGTCGCGCCTGCCAGTCCGGATCGTAGTGCAACGCGCCGCCCCTGAGTTCCCCCAAGCGCATCGCGTCGCCAACCTTCAACTGGCGGGCGCTGTCACAAAATGCGCCTGGTCGCTGGCAGTCGATATGAAATTCGAGAAAATCATCTTCCCCCGGCAGGCTCGCCAGCGAATAGGGCCGAGCGACCGATCCGCACCACAGCACCACATGCTGACCCGCCTGGTAACGCAGCGCCCGCTCGGGCCGCAGGCGCAAACGCAACACATCCGCGAACCAGTCCAGTGCACAGATCTGCGCGGGTATCCCATCCTGCAGCGGGTCGAACACCGCCACGTGCAAGTCATCTACCACCCGGCATTGGCAGGCCAGGCGCCAGCCCTGTGCGTGCTTTTCCAGCGCCAATGCCTCGGGCAAGGCATCCGCCGGTTGCCCTTCCAGGCAATGCACCAGACAGGCGTGGCAGCTGCCGGCGCGGCAGCTGTATGGCACATTCAACCCCGCCTCGTTCAGGGCATCGAGCAGGTTGCTGCCGGTGGGCACCGTCCAGCGGCGCTGGCCCACACAGAGTTCAGGCATGGTCATTGTTTCTCCGGGTTTACAGGGCCACTCTAAGGCAAGCCAGCGCTGGCAGCAAAAAGGATGCCCGTTGCCTGCCGACCATGGTCCAGACCACACGCAGGTGTTTCGCCGCCACAGGCGCGCTATACTGCCGCGCCTTTTTACGTCGGCCTGACCTGCCGGCGCCTTGCCAGGCGTTTCGACACACCGTGTGCAGTGTCGGAAGGCCTTTACGAATGTTCCCGTCTTTAAGAGGAGCGCGCTGCATGACCGTGATCAAGCAAGACGACCTGATTCAGAGCGTCGCCGACGCCCTGCAATTCATCTCGTACTACCACCCCGTCGACTTCATCCAGGCGATGCACGAGGCCTACCTGCGTGAAGAGTCGCCTGCCGCGCGCGACTCGATCGCCCAGATCCTGATCAACTCGCGCATGTGCGCCACCGGCCACCGCCCGATCTGCCAGGACACCGGTATTGTCACCGTGTTCGTGCGCGTAGGCATGGACGTACGCTGGGACGGCGCCACCCTGAGCGTCGACGATATGATCAACGAAGGTGTGCGTCGCGCCTACAACCTGCCTGAAAACGTCCTGCGTGCTTCGATCCTGGCCGACCCGGCCGGTGCCCGCAAGAACACCAAGGACAATACCCCGGCCGTCATCCACTACTCGATCGTCCCTGGCGACAAGGTCGAAGTGGACGTCGCGGCCAAGGGCGGCGGGTCCGAGAACAAGTCGAAGATGGCCATGCTCAACCCGTCCGACTCGATCGTCGACTGGGTATTGAAGACCGTCCCGACCATGGGCGCTGGCTGGTGCCCGCCTGGCATGCTCGGCATCGGCATCGGCGGTACCGCCGAGAAGGCCGCGGTAATGGCCAAGGAAGTGTTGATGGAATCCATCGACATTCATGAGCTGAAAGCCCGTGGCCCGCAGAACCGCCTTGAAGAGATCCGCCTGGAGCTGTTCGAGAAGGTCAACCAACTGGGCATTGGCGCCCAGGGCCTGGGCGGCCTGACCACCGTGCTCGACGTCAAGATCATGGACTACCCGACCCACGCCGCCTCCCTGCCGGTGTGCATGATCCCCAACTGCGCCGCCACCCGCCACGCCCACTTCGTGCTTGACGGTTCCGGCCCTGCCGAGCTGGAAGCACCATCGCTGGACGCCTACCCGGAAATAGTCTGGGAAGCCGGCCCGAGCGCTCGCCGCGTCAACCTTGACGAGATCACCCCGGAAGAAGTCGCCAGCTGGAAGCCGGGCGAGACCATCCTGCTCAACGGCAAGATGCTCACCGGCCGCGACGCCGCGCACAAGCGCATGGTCGAGATGCTCAACCGTGGCGAAGAACTGCCGGTCGATCTCAAAGGCCGCTTCATCTACTACGTTGGCCCGGTCGATCCGGTCGGTGACGAAGTGGTAGGCCCAGCCGGGCCGACCACCGCCACGCGGATGGACAAGTTCACTCGCCAGATCCTCGAACAGACCGGCCTGCTGGGCATGATCGGCAAGTCCGAGCGCGGTCCGACCGCCATCGAAGCGATCAAGGACAACAAGGCCGTGTACCTGATGGCCGTCGGCGGCGCTGCCTACCTGGTGGCCCAGGCGATTCGCAAGTCCAAGGTCCTGGCGTTCGCCGAGCTGGGCATGGAAGCGATCTACGAGTTCGACGTGAAAGACATGCCGGTTACCGTTGCGGTGGACAGCAATGGTGAGTCGGTGCACATCACCGGGCCTGCGCTGTGGCAGGGCAAGATCGCCGAGAGTTTGGCAGTGGAAGTTAAGTAAGCCCTCCCTTCAAGTATAAAAAACCCGGCAAACGCCGGGTTTTTTTATACCTGCATTTCAGTAATTGACACCATTTACATCTAAAAGCCCAAGTCATACCTGGTAATTTTGCTAGGTGCCTAGCGTTGAATCCGAGGCTAGAATTGAACCTCAAAACAACTCCCAAGTGACAAGAAACACCCACCCATAAAACTGGAGTTATGTAGATGAAAAATAATAAAGCTGACCCTGGAATGTGGCTAGGCACATTTGAAATCCAAAACTTCTCTGCACCCATGGTCTATGGCAATGGCCGACAGCAGGTTATGATCGGTGTTACCGCTAAAGTTTTACCTGGCAATGATGACTTAACAGATAGTGAGTACGATAGTTTAAAAGTGGTGATCGAGAACCCCGACGGCACATATGTACCTCTCCCAACCGAGCGCCAGGGTCTGCTGGCTAACGGTGCCAACACACTGCTCGAAAAGAACACCGCCGAAGGGGAATGGTGGGGCACAGAGATACGCGACACTAGTTATGAATTCATGCCAGATGGTACTGGCGTCACGGAGCCAGAACCAAACAGCGCAGTCGCGGAAAAGCGTAGAACACTGTATGTTTCGACCACTACAGTGGGCGGCACCCGACTCAAACTGCGAGGCGTAATCACCCGAGACCATGGGTCGACTTATTATACTGACGCCGATAATGGTTTTTCAAGCTACGTTGAGATTACAACTTTAAACACCCCAACATACAGCAAAACTGATTATGACTTCCTCCAAGTCACCAACGACGGCAATATCAACCATACATTCCTTCACGAATATGCACTGAAATTCAAGAACCTGGCATTCAACGAGGTGAACCCCGACGACGAAACTGACGACAAAAAAAGGAAGAAAAACATTAACAACGGGGAGGGAATGATTCGTTGGCATAGAAGAGACAACACAGAGCGATACGCCACCTATGTGGGCATGTCGCGCCCAGGAACAGTCGATATTACTTATAACGATCTAATCGTATATGGCTCCACATTTGAGCCTTTGAAAGAAAGCAAAACCACGGAAAGCATGGCGTTGGTGCTAGTCTTGCAGGGCCACGACGCTATCCCATTCCACTTAGAAAGTGCGGGCGCGGTGGGCCCGTGCAAAAAAAAGGTCTTAGACCGTCACGGCAACATGCACAACATCGAATTTTTTTTCATAAATGAAGGGTCTGACCTAGATAAACGTACAAAAGTTGATTTCAACATAATGCTTTGAGCGCGCATCAACTATCTACTATCGCTTTGGCCTTTCCTGAAGAGATTCTTCCGATGAATACCGTGACGCCAGACAAAACGCTGACGCAACCGTCACTCCTCAACGCAGGCAGCATTCATAGCCAAGGCAGCAATTTTCTTCAAGCCGTCCAAACTGGCGTCGACCCTCGCACCGGCCAATTTAACCTAGCCATCTCTATTACGCTCGGCCAAGCCAACGATATGGGTGGGCCATCCTGGCCTTTCACGCTGAGTTACAATGCCCTGAACGCTCAGCAGGACAGCGGTTTCGGCCTCGGCTGGACGCTGCACTACACGCACCTGACCCGGCAAAATCAATATTGGACACTGACGCTTTCTTCGGGTGAGAAGTTTGCGGTGGATCTGCAAAACTCTGAGATCGATCCTGGCGGACGTTTAGCATTTCTCGATTACAAGCTGAACGCCATGCGGGTCACCGTTGAAGAACACCCGACGGTGAAAAATGAATTTGTTTTCCGCATCACGCATAAAAGTGGCGAAACTGAGCTCCTTCATAGGCCTGCCGCGTCCGGCAATACCTACGTGCTCCATGAACTTCGCAGTGCGGAAGGCCACAGCCTATACTTTGACTGGTCAAAATTTAATGACGTCATTTACCTGCTCAACGTACGCGACAATCGGCGCACGTTGGCCCAGTATGATCGGATTGAAAAAAAACTGACGCTGGAGCCCGGTACCGAGGCGTCTGCAGACTATTATTTCTACTTAAGTAACCACAGGCTAGGGCGGTTTGTTGTGCCGACTGTCACGGCCCCCTTCAGTTTCAACTACGAAGAAGTACAGGTTGGAGCGCAGCTTCTACTACTACCCCTTGAGGTAACTACCCCCCTAGGCGCTACGGACCGCATACAGTGGAGTAAATCCCTCGAAGCATCCCACCGTTTGCCGAGCAAGGCTCCCATCGACTTCATGCCACGGGTCACCAGTTGGCTAAGCACTGCAGGGCCCAGTGCTCCGGCCCTATTTCGACGTTATACCTGGGTGGGAACCCGCAATTACTTGGGCGGCGGCACCCCACAGGAATTCAATTGGCTAACGGGACAAGACACGCTCTACCGGTTGACGACGCGTTACGAATATTCCAGCACTGAAACGCAGATTACGGGTGACGTGAAGCTGCTCAGCGCCGTGCAGGCACTTGAGCAAGGGGCCCAGGCCGTTATAAATCGAGCCCTTGCTCTTTTGCAAGCCGCAGGCTTCGTCCAGCCTATCACAATCATAAAGCGAACGTGGGACAGGCATCATTTGCTGTTGAAGGAGATTACACAGGCCGGCAAGTGCCGAACCACGGTTGAAACCACGTACGGTGTTGATTACGACAAACACTGGGTGGAGCAGCCCCCCCAGTGCCAACTGCCGCATCGCATAAAAAAAACCTACAGACACATTAGTGACCGTACCCAGTACAGCGAAGAAACAGTCTACCAATACGACGAGTTTGGAAATACGACACTGACGCGATTTCCGACCTTAATTGAAGAGACCAGCACCTATTATCCAGCACAAGGCTCCCCCCTTCGCTGCCCTAGGGATGCCTCTGGGATGGTTCGCTTCCTTGAGAAGAAAACCGTCAAACCTGCAGCCGACGATGCACCCACGCTTTCTACACGTTATGAATACGAAGACTTGAACTCGTTGATCGACGGCGATCCCCCGCATGCAGTGGTATGCCTGGAAGAACTCAAGAACGAGACCACTGGCGAAATTCTGGAGATTACCCGGCAAACTTACGAGCGCACCGATTTGCGCTTGTATGGCCAGCAAAAGCAGGTAACGACACTGCTCAAAGGCAAACAGACCACAACATACTTCGATTACGAGATCACAGAACAACCGCCGCTGCTGTGGACGCAAACCACTGTTCAAGGCTACGATTTAAACGAAACGGCCAAGTCGGTCGTAAAAAGTGCCCGCTCACTGCTGACTGGCCTCACCTACTGTGAGCAATCCGCTGCTGGCGTTATAACCGCCTATGATTATGATCAACTGGGTCGCATCGTCAAAACGGTGCTCGCCAAGGGCGCGGGCAATTATGAAGCGACAATCACCTGCAACTATCACTTGAACGACGACTGGGTGAAATCCAATGCGCCGCGCATTGAAGACACCTTGGCCGCGCAGGTTGGCCGTGAGGAATCTGATGCCACTGGCCAGCGCAAACGCACTTGGCTTGATGGTCAGGGCCAAGAGGTACTGGTCCAACTCGAAGACTTCGACAATCAGCCTGGCGTGTTTTTCGACATCAATGTGACCCAGTACGATGCCTTGGGCCGCGAGGTGGAGCGCACCACACAGGACTGGCGCCCCGACGGCAACCTGCTACTCAAGTTGACAACCACCACCGCCTATGACGACTGGGGTGTGGCCAATCGTCAAACGGCGCCTACCGGCGTGACCACCCATACCCGCAGCGATCCTGCCCGGCGCTCTAGCGAACAATGGCAGGAAGGCCCAGACGGAAGCCTGACGGGTAGGCAAATTGGTTACATCAATGCAGCCGGCAGCCCTATCAAAACCGTCGTGAAGGACAACCATGGCCGCGTCGTGCGCACTACGGAATTTACCCGCGATGGCCTGGACCGCGTCATAAAAGAACGCGTAATACCGGCTAGCGGTCCCGAGGATAACGAAGTGATCACCGAGTTCGAATATGACGGTTATTCTCGAATCACCGCGCGCAAGCAGCATTACCAACAGGATGGCAAATGGTTTACCCGGGCAGTTAACTGGACCTATGCAGGCCATAGCGACGGTGACCATCCTGAATCGGTGTCGGTCGTCAACGCCGAAGCCAAGAGCAAGAGCAAGAGCAAGAGCAAGATTCGGAAAGGCGCACTATGAACTTGTCAGTAAAACGCAAATTCGCTCCTATTGGCCAACAGACCTTCGACGGCCTTGGCCGTCAACTCAGCGTAACGGTCGGTGGTCGTACTACCGCCTACCATTACGCCGTCGGGCAAATGCCCCCCAGCGCCAACACACTGGCCGATGGCCAACGCGTCGACTTCGCTTACGTGGCCGAACTGGACAACCTGGTCAGGCAGATCAAGCCAGACAACGAACCTGCCAACGACTTCACCTACGACCCCACGCTCGCCCTGATAAGCACCTCGACCGGGCCGCTTGGACGGCAGACGATGGCCTACACCGCTGGTGGCAAACCCAAGACCGACACCTGGGCCGTCGACGGCAGCGAGCACACCACCACCTGGCGCCACAGCCTGTCGGGCCTGCTGCTGGGCTACGAGGACGCCAGCGAGGTCGACCACCAGCGCCAGCATGATGCTTTCGGTCGCCTGTGCCGGGTGGTGGTAGGCAGCCTCACCTGCGCCATCACCTACGACGCGCTGTCCCGGCCCTGCAGCTACACCTCCCACGACAGCGCCAGTGGCAATCAACTGGTGCAGACCCTCACCTATGACAGCGTGGGCCGCGAGCACACTCGCACCTTCGCCGCCACCGTCGCCGGCGTGACCCGGACCGAAGTGCAGACCCTGACCTACACCGACCTCGACCAGGTCAAGGCACGTCACTGGAAAGACGACAGCCGCGAGGGCACCGAGACCTTCGCCTACGACCAGCTGGGCCGTTTGCACACCTATACCGCCGACGCTGCGGTGGCGCCGCTGGACCCGTTCGGCAACCGGGTGGTCAAGCAGGTTTTTACACTCAACGCACTGGATGGCTACGACACGGTGATCAGTACCTTCGCCGATGCCAGCGTGGATGAAGCCACCTATCGCTACGACAATGCCAAAGACCCCTGCCAGGTCAGCGCCATCGACCATACCCATAAAGACTGGCCGACCACGATCACCCTGACCTACGACCTACGCGGCCGTCTTGCGTCCGACAGCTTGGGCCGTACCCTGACCTGGGACGCCCAGGACCGTGTCACGCGCGTCGAATACAAGGGCCAGGTGTGTAAATATGCCTATGAACCCAGCGGCAACCTGTGTGACCGTACCGTCGACGACGTACTCACCCGCAGCTTCCACAGCGCCGATCAGTTGACCCATGAACGGACCGGCAATAACGAGCTGCGCCTGATAGGCGACGCCGGCCAGCTGCTGGCCCTCGACCGCCTCACCTTCGGTGTGCGTCAGGGCAACGCTACCCTGCTGGGCTGCGATGCTCAGGGCAGCGTGCGCATCGAGGCCGACGACGCCGTGCGCACCCGCCATTACACCGCCCATGGCGCCGAAAAGAACCCGCCAGACCCGGCAGCCAACCCGTACGGTTTCGCCGGCGAACGCCGCGAGCCGCTGACCGGCTGGTACATCCCCGGCGGCTACCGGCCTTACGACCCGCTGCTGATGATCTTCCTCGCACCGGACAGCGAAAGCCCGTTCGGCCGTGGCGGGATCAACCCCTATGCCTATTGCGCGGGCGACCCGGTCAACCGCATCGACCCGGATGGCCACAGCTGGGTCAAATGGCTGGTCTTTGGCATTACCACGGCGCTCGCCGTGGTCGGCACCGTCGCCACCTTCGGCGCGCTGGCCCCTGCATTCGCACTCACCGCTACCGGCGTCATGGCGATGGGGGCTGCAGCCTTGAGTGCCGTCTCTTTGGGGACCGGGGTGGCTTCTGAGTTGCTCACTACGATGGACAAGGATGCCAAGACGGCGAGTATTCTGGGGTGGATATCGCTAGGGACAGGGTTAGCCAGTGCCGGATTGGAGATGGCGCCGAGAGCAGCGACATCCGCAAACAAAATAAGTCGTTCAATCGGCAAAAGCCTGCGTAAGCATACATCTGTCCGCAATATGTCATGGGGGCCTGGCGATCAATTGACACTGGGCAAAGACAAGAGTGCTTTTGTCCAACACCTGTGGGGAAGCAACATCCCAGCCTACAGAGCACACGGACATGTAGAACAGAAAATTGCGCTGAACCTTAAAGGAAAGCGCGTTACCCCCACAGAACTAGCTGCTGAGCTCACGCCCTACCTTCAAAACGTGCCGGACGATCAACCCCTCGTTCTTATCGTTTGCAAAGCAGGAAAGACAGGGTTTGCCCAGGATATGGCAGACGCATTAAAGCGGCCAGTCGTAGCATTCGATGATGAGGTTCACACCATAGTATCTGCAGACAGTCTCACAAAACCGCTCGACCCACTGGGAGCCGAAGGGACAAAGAACTGGATGAAAAATCGTATAAAACGCCCCGTGCAAGCCAGCGACCCCCCCATTGCAGGAGGTCACTTTCGCCGCTCAAATCCCAGGCTTTTCACTCCTGAAAACTTTAATGGAACTCTCCGCAATGACTGGCACAACCTACTGAACAGCTGAAAAAGTCCATGTCAGCAGGCGGCTCAGATTGGCAATTCCTTGAGCCAGAACGACATGATCTTGTCACTGCGTTCCTGCTCGTTAAGATCGCGCCATGCATAGGTTGTACGCAACGAAGGGTCAT
Source organism: Pseudomonas sp. NPDC090752 (assembly GCF_055584805.1). Lineage (NCBI taxonomy): Bacteria > Pseudomonadati > Pseudomonadota > Gammaproteobacteria > Pseudomonadales > Pseudomonadaceae > Pseudomonas > Pseudomonas sp. NPDC090752. The sequence goes on from NZ_JBVJLI010000007.1 coordinate 103,148, forward strand.
CGAGGAAACCGCGGTTGCGCCAGAACCCATGCAAGGGTCTGTAGTCGGCAGGCCGCAGCGGATGACCACCGGGTCGCTCGACGGCGCAGAACGCGCAGTAGTCGAACTCGGCCAACTTGTGCGCGTAGGACTCGCGTTCGATAAAGAAGCGAACGCCCAGACCGCGACCACGGTATTCGGGCAGCACCAGCGACCCGCCGAAGTAGTAGACGCTGGCGGGGTCACGCCCCTGCGCCAGGAACGGCTGCTGGAACTCTGACGCAACGTCCACCAACGGTACTCCGGTAGAAGCCCCGACCACCTTGCCGTCGTCCAGTGCCAGCACTGCCAGGCTGCGGCCCGAGCGAGCGTAGGCCGCCAGGTGGTCGGCCTCGTACTCCGGAGTGCCGTCATAGAGATAGGGAAACTCACGAAACACGGTCAGGCGCAGGCGAGCGAGTTCATCGATGTAAGGCGCGATAGCGGCGCCGTGCAACAGGCGTATTTGCATGCTTGGCGGTCGTTCTGTCGATGTGGATGACACGCTCGGCTAAGCCGGGCTTGAGGGGAAACGCTATCATCCGCAGTGACGCACCGCCTTTTCCCTGCACGACAGGTATTGTTCCATCAGCGCTATCGAACGCGTCAACTGATGCGCGTGCCCAATACTTTGAGGAAGGCCGCCAACCAAGCGGGATGCGCTGGCCATGCTGGCGCCGTCACCAGGTTGCCCTGGACATGCGCCTGGTCCACCGCGATATCGATGAACGTCCCACCGGCCAGCCGCACTTCCGGCGCACAGGCCGGATACGCGCTACATTCGCGCCCTTCCAGCACCCCAGCCGCCGCCAGCAGTTGCGCGCCATGGCACACTGCCGCAATCGGCTTGCCTGCCTGGTCGAAAGCGCGGACCAACTGCAGCACCCGCTCATCCAGGCGTAGATACTCCGGCGCACGGCCACCCGGGATCAGCAAGGCATCGTAGCTTTCGGGACGCACCTGAACGAAGTCATGATTCAAGGCAAAGTTGTGGCCGGGCTTTTCGCTGTAGGTCTGTTCGCCCTCGAAATCATGAATTGCGGTGCGAACGGTCTGCCCGGCGATTTTTTCCGGGCACACGGCATGGACGGTATGGCCGACCATGCTCAGGGCCTGGAACGGCACCATCGCCTCATAGTCCTCGACGTAATCGCCCACCAGCATGAGAATCTTCTTCGCCGTCATCGCATCCACTCCTTCGTTTGCAGGGGAATAATCACTGCACGATAGTCGTAATCAGTCGCGACGGTCGAGGAAGTTGACGACCAGCCGATCCAGCCAGCCCCACGCCCGCTGCTTCACGCGACGCCACAACGGCCGGGCGTGCCAGTGATCCAGGTCGACTTCTTCACTCAGGGCGAAATCGCGCTCGAAACTGGCCAGCACGGCGTCCGTCAACGGCAAGTGCAGCGCCTCGACGTTGGCCTCCAGGTTGAACCGCAGGTTCCAGTGGTCGAAGTTGCACGAGCCGATACTGACCCAATCGTCCACCAGCACCATCTTCAAATGCAGGAAACACGGCTGGTATTCGTAGATCCGCACCCCGGCCCGTAATAGACGGGGGTAGTAGCGGTGGCCGGCGTAACGTACCGAAGGGTGATCGGTACGCGGCCCGGTGAGCAGCAGCCGCACGTCGACACCTTTGCCCGCAGCCCGGCGCAGCGAGCGACGCACGCTCCAGGTTGGCAGAAAATACGGCGTGGCCAGCCACACACGTTGCTTGCCACTGTTCAGCGCGCGGACCAACGAATGGAGGATGTCGCGGTGTTGGCGGGCGTCGGCATAGGCCACCCGCCCCATGCCCTGCCCCTGCGCAGGCACCTTGGGCAGGCGTGGCAGGCCGAAGCCTTCAGGGGGGCGCCAGGCGGTACGGCGGTTGTTAGCCTGCCATTGGCGATCGAAAAGCAGTTGCCAGTCGCCCACCAGCGGGCCCTGCATCTGCACCATCACCTCGTGCCACTCGCTGGTCGCCTCACCCGGGGTCCAGAACTCGTCGGTGACACCGGTGCCACCCACCACTGACCAGCGCTCGTCCACCAGCAGCAGCTTGCGGTGGTCGCGGTACAGATTGCGCAAGCCTCGGCGCCAGCGCAGGCGGTTGTACCACCGCAGGTAGACACCGGCGTCCAGCAGCCGTTGGCGCAAAGCCGAATTGAAAGCGAGCGAGCCATAATCATCGAACAGGCAGCGCACCCGCACACCCCGTCGCGCCGCTTGCTCCAGCGCCACGACCACCGCCTCAGCGCAGACGCCGGCCTCGACCAAGTACAGTTCCAGATCGACCTGGCGTTCGGCGCGCTCGATCAGTTGGAGCATGCGCGGGAAGAATTCAGGCCCGTCGATCAGCAGCTCGAACTGATTGCCATCGCGCCAGGGGAAAACCGGCCCCGGCATTTCAGCGCGCGTTGAAGATCAGCACCGCATTGACCGGTACCGTCGGGTTGATGGACTTGAGCTTGGCGAACTTGCGCAAGGTTTCCAGGCCTGGCCCCAGGCCGAAGTCCTCGGCACGCAGAATCAAGGGTTCGAGGGTTACCACCTGGAAACGCCGCGCGTCCAGGCGAGTCGCCAGCAGCAAGGCGTTGTAGCTGTGGGACTGGCCGTGCAGGGTGACGGTCAGCGGCAGGCGCAATTCGATCTGTGCACCGTCGGCCAGGTCGTTGATCGGCCGCAGGTCGAGCTGGGCCTTGACCGTCGCCTCGGCAAAACGGCCAACCTCGAACAAGTCATCACGCATGCGTTCGTCGCGCAGCGGGATGCCGCTGCTCACCGAGTCCATCTCGATACGCAGCCCAGCCACGCCTTTGCGGTCGACGCTGCCATGCAGCACCAGAAAACGGTGAACCTCGGCCGTGTCACCGTTCTTGCCGGTGACGAACGACAGCCGTGAGGACTCACCATCGAGGTGCCAGTTGGCGTGGGCGGGCAGGCATAAAGCCAGCAGCAGGGCGGGCAGAAGACGGGGCAGCTTGAACATGACAGATCTCGTGAAACCAGACCGTCAACCTTAACCGCCCGCCTTCACGGCAGCAAGCGGCAGCCGGCCTGCGCGGACTGCCAGGCAGCCTGATTGCGTTGGCCCAAACCCTCGGCGGTGATCACCCGCTGCGGGCGGTCTTCTTCCAGTCTGCTCAGCGGCAACCACTGTTTCACGTAACCCCGGCAATACGCCTGATCGAAGCCCATGACAAAACGGCACGAGCAATACTCCTTGGCCGAATAGGCCGAGAGGATGCCCGGGAAGTCCGCCAGCGCCTGGCGTTCGAGCCAGGCCCAGCCCAGTAAAGCGACGAACGCCAGTAACAGCAGACGTTTCATGCGCCCTCCTTGGCCAATGCCGCCAGCACCCGCTTGAGCAATTCGTTAGGGCTGTAGCTGCCATCGCGGTCATCGGCATAACGGACGATGACCAGCTTCTGAGTCGGCAGCACATAGAGGGCCTGCCCCCAGTGGCCGAGGGCGGCATAGGTATCTGCTGGCGCATCGGGCCAGGGCGCCGCACTGCCATTCAGTGGCTGGTTGAGCCACCAGTGGCCGCCAGGGTTGGCTTCGCCGGGGGTGGCCTGGGCCTGGCTGAACAGCAGGCGGTTGAAGGCCACCCAGCTGGCCGGCACCAGCTGACGATCAGCCCAGCGCCCTTCGCGCTGCATCAGCAGGCCGATGCGCGCCAGGTCACGGGCGCTGAGGTAGAGGTAGGAGGAGCCCACGAAGGTGCCCGTGCCATCGCGTTCCCACACGGCGCTTTCGATACCGAGCGGGGTGAACAACGCCTGCCAGGGATAATCAGCGTAGGCGCCGGGGTCGAGCATGCCGCGCAAGGCGGCGGCCAGGACATTGCTGTCGCCACTGGAATACCGGAACCGTTTGCCGGGTTTCTCGACAGCCGTGCGTGCTGCGGTATAGGCCGCCATGTCATTGCGCCCGCGGGTGTAGAGCATGGCCACTACCGAGGACTTCAGCGGCGCGTATTCGTAGTCTTCCTGCCAGTCCAGACCGCTGGCCCAGTGCAGCAGATCGGCCAGGCACACGTCAGGATGCGTCTGCATGGGTAGATAGAAGCGCGCTACCGGGTCCTGCAATTGGAAACGCCCCTCGCCCTGGGCCACGCCCAGCACCGTGGCAAGCACGCTCTTGCTCACCGACCAGGTGAGGTGAGCAGTGCTCGCCGTGGTGGGGGCTGTGTAACGTTCGTAGAGGATACGGCCGTCTCGGATGATCAACAGCGCATCACTGCGAATACCGCTGCGCTCGCTCACGCTGCGCTCGGGGAAGGCGTAGCTGTCGACGGCCTGCCAATCGGTGGCGCTGGTCTCTGCCTGCCAATCCGGCAAGGGCCACTCCTCGGCCCAGGCCGAGCTGATCGCCATTGTCCACATCAACCACCATGCCTTCATCGCCAGCCGCCCTTGAGCTCAACGCAGCCCCCAACCCTGGCAGGCGTTCATGACAATCCGGCGGCACTCCAAGCTTTTGCCAACCGCTTCTCCCGAGCAGCGGTAGCCAGCGCCATCACTCCCTGGTCCCGCTGCCAGAGCTGCGCCCACTGTGCCGGCCCCACCACCAGCGCCTTGTCGATGGGCCCTTTGAGTGCCTGAAACTGCTCGAACAAACCGCCCAGCAACAAATGGCAGCCGACACTATCGGCACACTGACGGCTGGCCTCGGCACAACCTGCCAACAAACCCATCAGGCGCAGCCGCAGATCTTGCGGCCAGGCACATTCCTGCCCTACCCCGTAAAGCCAAGCCACCATCGCCGCCAGCACATACAAGTCTTCCAACGAACGGAACGGTTTGACGTAAGCATCCCAGCCATCGCCGGCCAGCAGTTCGCAGGCCGCCTGCTGCAGTTGCAGGCGCCCATGGCCGACCTCGGGCATCAACGGCAAAGTGGGCAAAGCCTCCAGGGTCACCCCCGGCTCCCCCGGATAAACCACCGCCAAATTAAGCCGCGGCGGCTCACCCGCCCCTTCGCTGCGCGCTGCCACCAGTAGCCATTCAGCATCGAGCCCGGCGGTGACGAAATCCTTGCTGCCGGTCAGGCGCAAACCCTCCAGGCGCGTTTGCATATCCGCCGGACGCACGCTGCGCCGTTCGGTGGCACACAACGCGCCGAGACTGGCCGGTGCGCTGGGCCAGAGCATGCGCAAGGCGGCCTGGTAGCCGATGAGAAACGCCAGCCCAGGCGTGGCCATGGCCCGCCCGCCCAACACCGCCAGCTCGAACGGGGCAACCGCACCGAGGTGCTCGAGCTGCGCGGCATAGGTCTCGCCCAGGGTGCCCGCCAAGGGCTGACGGAGGGGGTCGTTGAGTCGTTGCAACCAGGCCATCGGACGCTCCTTGAGGGGCTGTTGTGGGGTGTCACGCAAGCATCACCAAAGATTCACTGAGGTGACACCGCGCCTACCTAGGCTGACTTTGCACAACAAAGCCGACCGGCCGCAACCCTTAATGGCTGGCTTATGGAGACTCGCAATGACTCGGATCGCTCGCTCTGGCGACAACCGCACTGAACGCCGTCTACAAGCCGAGCGCCTGGTCGGCGCCGCGGCCCTGCAGGAAGCACAGGCCCTGCGCTACAAGGTGTTCAGCGCAGAATTCAAGGCCAAGCTCAAAGGCGCCGACCAGGGCCTGGACATGGATGATTACGATGTCCACTGTCAACACATCGGCGTGCGCGACCTGAGCACCGGCGAACTGGTCGCCACCACCCGCCTGCTCGACCACCAGGCCGCCAGCAGCCTGGGGCGCTTCTACAGCGAAGAAGAATTCAGCCTGCACGGCCTGCGGCAATTGCAGGGCCCGATCCTCGAACTGGGCCGCACTTGCGTCGACCCCGGCTACCGCAACGGCGGCACCATCGCCGTGCTCTGGGGCGAGCTGGCCGAGGTACTCAACGAAGGCCGCTACAGCTACCTGATGGGCTGCGCCAGCATCCCCATGCAGGACGGCGGCGTGCAGGCCCACGCCATCATGCAGCGCCTGCGTGAACGCTACCTGTGCACCGAGCACCTGCGTGCCGAACCGAAGAAGCCGCTGCCGAACCTGGCCATGCCGAGCAACGTCATCGCCGAAATGCCGCCGCTGCTCAAGGCCTATATGCGCGTGGGCGCGAAGATTTGTGGCGAGCCGTGCTGGGACGAAGATTTCCAGGTCGCTGACGTGTTCATACTGCTCAAGCGCGCCGACCTTTGCCCGCGCTATGCACGTCATTTCAAGGCGGCGGTCTGATGCTGCGGTTGCGGGTGATTGCCCGTTTTGGCCGGTTGTTGCTGGTATTGCTGTTGGGCGCTGTCATGGCCAGCATGATCGCCATCGGCGAGCGCCTGGGGCACAAGGCTGCATTAGCGTTGCGCCAGCGCTGGAGCCGTTGGTTCATGCAACGTCTGGTGGCTGCGCTGCCCTTCGACGTGCAGGTGATTGGCCAACTGCCGCAGCAGCCCATGCTCTGGGTGGGCAATCATGTGTCCTGGACCGACATCCCCCTGCTCGGCATGCTCACGCCACTGTCTTTCCTGTCCAAGGCCGAAGTGCGCCACTGGCCGCTGGCCGGCTGGCTGGCAGAGAAAGCCGGCACGCTCTTCATACGGCGCGGCGGCGGCGATGCCCAGCGCCTGCGTGGGCAGATTGCTGAGCAGTTGGGCCAGGCGCGCCCCCTGTTGATCTTCCCGGAAGGCACCACCACCGACGGGCGCACGCTGCGCACTTTCCATGGCCGCTTGCTGGCGGGCGCGATCGACCAAGGCACGCCGCTGCAGCCGGTGGCGATCGAATATCGGCGTGAGGGCGAGCCCGATCCGATTGCCCCGTTCGTGGGCGATGATGATGTGCTGTCGCACTTGCTGCGGTTGTTTGCTCAGCCCCGTGCGCAGGTGCGAATTCACCTACTTGAACCCATTACCAGCCTGGGTCAAGAGCGCGCAGCGTTAGCCTTTCAGGCACAACGGGCAATTTACAGGGCTTTATTTGGGACTGTTGAAGTCGAGACCGCATCTCGTCGGCAGGTACGGGCTGCCTGAGCGGGCTATCGGTGTGCTTAACCATTCACGTTATTACAGAAACATACGACAAGTGACCTAGTAATTATGCTAGGTGCGAACGTTGGGTTTTGGTGCTTTTATAAAGCACCCCCAAGGAGCACGATCATGACACACTTGAACGCAACAGCTGAAACACAGGACGATTCGAGGGTAGATAGCCTCAAGACTTTCAGAATCCAAGGTTTGAATGAAAGCACTGACAAGTATAATTGCCCACTGTACGCAAACGGCTATCAAACTACTTACATTTATATTTATATAGATGCCAAAGATAAAGACGGCATGTCAATTCCGATTTCCGACGCCGCGCTCGACACAATTAGTCTCTATAACTACGACAGCAAACAACCGCTTGACTCGAAACTCTTTACAAGCTCTAAAACTTTCGAAAAGCGTGACAGCTATTTCAACATCCTCAAGTATTCATCAGATGGCACGCTACTCATTCACAGCCACCCGGCAGAGTCGTCCGCAGACACAATTGAAAAACCCACGCCTCACAATAGCAGCCTGAGTGTAAGGCAACTCTGGATAAAAACGACCCTCGATGAAAAGACCAGGATAGGCGCAGCGATTGTAATCAATGGCATCAGATACACTACTTTGATCAGCGACACTCCTGGCACCCCCGGTGAGGTCGTCGCCGGACATTCGAACAGCAGCGCTGTTTTGGATGGACTAAGTCAAAAAATCTTTTTATCAAGAGACAGCATGGAAGTTAGTCGAGATGAATCAGAAGGAAAATCGGGTTTAGACATTGACATCTACTTACTCAAAAGCACACATCCAACTTGTAAATTCGTATACAGCACACCCTCACAAGACCGCCTAATAATAGACAACTACATAGGGGGATCTAAATGGAATGTAGCCTATTACCTGCCGCTCAACTCGCTGAAAACGTTTTATCACCGCCGACACGCCCATGACGAACAGTATGATCTTCCTATAAATAGAGTGCCCAACACCTTGTACGCCGTCCGTTTCAAGCATACCGATCACGATCATTGGGGTGAAGGTGAAATAGAGAACCCGCAAAAAATTCAAATTACGCTACGGGATCAAAATGGTAACCCCCATTACGTTTACATAACAACAGTTGAAGATGGGAATCAGATAAAATTCAGCGACACTTGAGAGCGTCTTTGAGCTTATCGTGGCGCGCAACCTGCCGACTGTATCCGGTACGAGCTTTCGCAATGCAATACGCGAAGAGGTCAGTCCCGTACATTTACATTCCTCCGCTCTGCGCAAATACCATCACCCTTGGATAGAATTCGCGAAAATCCGCCAGCAACGGCTCATACAACTTTTCTAATTCCTCCATCACCCCTGCCAACCCCTGAGGGCGTGACAAGCGCCTGGCAATCCCGTTGAACACCTTCTCCAGTGTCGCGAAATCCTCATACGCACCCAACCAATCATCCGCAGCCATCAACGGCGCAATATGTGCCAAACGCCCGGGCCACTCAGGTTCAGCTAACAACACCTGATAAAAGTCATGGGTGAACTGCACCAAGGGTTGCTCGGCATAATCGTGCCAATGCTTTGCCAGACAATGGTCGAAGAACACATCCAGTACGATTCCAGCATAGCGCCGTCGTTCACGGGGAAAGCGTGCCAGCGAGGCCAGCACCAGCGGATGGCTGTCAGTGAAACTGTCGATATGCCGGTGCAGACGAATCGCCGCCTCCAGCATGGGCGGGAAGCGCCCTTCGAGGCCACCCTTGACGAAATCGCCATACAGGCTGCCGAGCAATTGTTGCGGCGCAGGGCCGCCCAGGTGCAGGTGTGCGAGGTAGTTCATGGAGGCAGTCTAGCACCACGCGCCCTCATATCGTTATAACGCGATATAGCGATTCGTGCTCAGCTCAGAACCTCTTCATATTTCTATATCGGGAAAGACCGATTTATATTTCGTCCCATCGCGATATGCCGCTACACCATGAGCCTGATACCCATGCCCCTCGACCTCGACGAAATAATAAAAGCCCTGGCCCACCCGGTCCGCCGAGAAATCCTCCACTGGCTGAAAGACCCGGCAGCGCACTTCCCCGCCCAGCACCACAGCATTGAGAACGGTGTCTGTGCCGGGCAGATCGACCAACGTTGCGGCCTGTCGCAGTCGACGGTCTCTGCGCATCTGGCGACCTTGCAGCGCGCCGGCCTGATCAGCAGCCAGAAGGTCGGGCAGTGGCATTTCTTCAAACGCAATGACGCCGCCATCCAGGCATTCCTCGAACAACTGCGCCAAGCACTCTGACAAAGCAGGTAAACCCTTATGACCACGCTTTTCGATCCAATCACGCTGGGCGACGTACAACTGCCCAACCGCATCATCATGGCCCCCCTGACCCGCTGCCGCGCCGACGAAGGGCGCATTCCCAACGCGCTGATGGCCGAGTACTACGTGCAGCGCGCCAGCGCAGGGCTGATCCTCAGCGAAGCGACCTCGGTGACGCCAATGGGCGTCGGCTACCCTGACACTCCGGGCATCTGGAACGACCAGCAGGTACGCGGCTGGAACAACATCACCAAAGCCGTGCACGGCGCGGGCGGGCGGATCTTCCTGCAGCTGTGGCATGTAGGCCGCATCTCGCACCCCAGCTACCTGAACGGCGAACTGCCCGTGGCGCCCAGCGCCATCCAGCCCAAAGGCCATGTCAGCCTGGTACGCCCGATCACCGAATACCCAACCCCACGCGCCCTGGAAACCGAAGAGATCGCCGACATTGTCGAGGCTTACCGCAGCGGCGCCGAGAATGCCAAGGCGGCCGGATTCGATGGCGTGGAAATTCACGGTGCAAACGGATACCTGCTCGACCAGTTCCTGCAGAGCAGCACCAACCAGCGCACAGACCGCTACGGTGGATCGCTGGAAAACCGTGCCCGCCTGCTGCTGGAAGTGACCGACGCGGCCATCGAGGTATGGGGCGCCGGCCGGGTCGGCGTGCACCTGGCGCCGCGTGCCGATTCCCATGACATGGGCGACGCCGACCGCGCCGAGACCTTCAGCTATGTGGCAGGGGAACTGGGCAAACGCGGCATCGCCTTCATCTGCTCGCGGGAGAAAGAGGCTGACGACAGTATCGGGCCGTTGATCAAAGCAGCCTTCGGCGGCCCTTACATCGTCAACGAACGTTTCGACAAAGCCAGCGCGAATGCGGCGCTGGCCAGCGGTAAGGCCGATGCGGTGGCGTTTGGCGTGCCGTTCATTGCCAACCCGGATTTGCCAGCGCGGCTGGCGGCCGATGCGCCTTTGAACCAGGCGCATCCGGAAACCTTTTATGCCAAGGGGCCGGTGGGTTACATCGATTATCCGCGGCTGTGATTGGGGCCCATTCGCGGGGCAAGCCGGGTCGCCGGACCGCCGCTCCCACAGGGTCGCAATTCACACCTGTGGGAGCGGGCTTGCCCCGCGAAGAATGCAGTGAGGTCTCAAGGCCTTGCGTTGATCTGCTGCTGCAGGTTCTGGATCTGGCTCTGCAAGGTGTTCAGGTTACGCGTGGTCTGCCCGCGAAACGCATCGAACTCCTGCATCGTAGCACCACTGGCCGGCGCCGCAGCCGGGCGATTGTCCGCCTGGCTCTTTAAAACCAGCACATCCTGCTCCAGGCTCTCGATGGCCGCTTTGGGGTTGCCCTGCTTCTTCAGCGCCGCCACTTCATCGCTCAGGCTCTTGAGCTGCCCGTCGAGCTTGCCGCCATCCACCTGGCCCGATTTCAGCGCCGCCAGCTCGCCATTCACCGCCTTCAATTGCGCCTGCAACTGAGCCTGCAGTTCAGTCACGGCCTTCTGCTGTTCGCGGGTATCGGCCAGCACCTGCTCCAGGCGCTTGCCCAGGTCACCTGCCTGCCCGGCCACACCCTGCTGTTGCTTGCCCTGCTCGGCCAGGCTGGCCTGCAGTTGGCGAATCTGCAGTTTCAGGGCCTCGCTGCCGGTGCTGCTGGTGGACTCGCTGGCATCGACCTTGCCGCTGATGGCCTGCAGGCGCCCCGCCGCGTCTTCACTGATGCGGGCAAAGCTTTCCTGGGTGGCGACCAACTGCTGCTCCATCAGCGAGATCTGCTGAAAGCTCCACCAGCCAAGCCCGGCCAAGGCAATGAACGAGGCGCCGAGCAATGCCCACAGCGGCCCGGTGCTGGCCGGTCTGGCGGCCTTCTGGCGGCTGCGCGACACATGCGCGGGCAACAGCTCGTCATCATCAGGGGTACCGGCCCGCAGGGCGGGCACGTCATCGAAATCGTCGTGGGCATCGTTACGCATGGGTAGTTTCAACCGCAGTAATAGCAAAGAGGCATGAGTATAAACCGCTCGCGCGGCGCACTGATGACCATCATCTCTGCGTCAGGTTCACTGACCCAGGGGCTGGTGCTTCCACCAAGCGCAGAATTCATCCAGCGCCGTCCACAGGCTGACCTTGGGCTGGTAGTCCAGATACTGCCGTGCCCGGCTGATGTCCAAGGTGAAATCACGGCTCATCACCTGCATGCCCAGGCGCGACAGTGTCGGTTGTGGCCGGCCAGGCCAGAGCATGCAGGCCGCCTCGTTCAGCGCAGCCACGCTGTAGGCAAGGCCATAGGAACGGTAGCGGGTGACCTGGGGCAGCTGCATCTGGCGCATCACGTAGTTCACCACATCCCACAGCGGCAGCGGCTGGCCGTTGCTGATGTTGTAGGCCTGGCCCAAGGCACGGTCGTCAGCGAACAGCGCACTGAGCAGCGCTTCGTTGAGGTTGTGCACGCTGGTGAAGTCGACCTTGTTCAGGCCATTGCCGATGATCGCCACACGGCCCTTGCGCTGCATCTGCATCAGTCGTGGGAAAATGCTGGCATCACCGGCACCGGTGACGAAGCGCGGGCGCAGCGCCAACACTTCCAGGCCGAACTCCTGGGCGCCGAAGACCTTCTGTTCGGCCAGGTACTTGGTCTGCCCGTAGTGGTCGTGGAAACGGCGCGGCACCTGGTCTTCGCGGATATCCAGGCGCGAACGGCCATTGAAATAGATCGACGGCGACGACAGGTGCACCAGGCGTCGAACATGCTCTTTCAGGCACCCTTCGACCACGTTTTCAGTGACCGCCACATTGCCTTGATAAAAGTCCTGGTAGCGCCCCCAGTTGCCCACCGCACCCGCGCAATGCACCACTGCCTCGACGCCCTGGCACAGGCGCCGGGCCAGTTCGGCATCGTCCAGGTCGCCGGGGATGAACTGCGCGCCGCGCTTGACCAGGTGCTCAACACCCTCGGCGCGCCGGCCGCTGACCCGCACATCCAGGCCCTGCTCCAGGGCAAAGCGTGCAAAGCGCCCGCCGATGAAGCCGCTCGCGCCCGTGACCAGAATTCGCATGTAACACTCCGCCTCAGATTTCAGATGCAACAGACGCCGGCCGCCGTTACAACGGCACCAGCCAATGCCGTGCCGTGTGCCGCAGGTGTTCGGTCAGTTGCGCGAGCAGTTGCCCGCCATTGCGCCAATGATGCCAGTACAGCGGCACATCGATAGGGGTATCGACTGATATTTCCATCAGTTTGCCCTCTGCCAGCTGTTCGCGCGCCTGCAACTCGGGCACCAGGCCCCAACCCAGGCCAGCTTCGGTCATGCGCAGGAAGCCTTCGGACGACGGACAGAGATGATGCAGGAAACCCTCCTCGATCCCCAGCGACGCCAAGTAACGGTGCTGCAGGAAATCGTCCGGACCGTAGACAATCGCCGGCGTGCGCGCCAGGCGCCTGGCCTCGAACCCCTGCGGGAAATACCGCGCCATGAACGCCGGGCTGGCCAGCGCTCGATAGCGCATGGCACCTAGCGGCAGGCTGCGCGCGCCAGCCACCGGCCGCTCGCTGCCACATAGGCACGCCGCCACTTCGCCGGCGCGCATGCGCTTGAGGCCGACCTCCTGGTCTTCCACCACCAGATCGGTGAGCAATTGATGCTCGGCGCAGAAGGTGCCCACCGCACCTGCCCACCAGGTGGCCAGGCTGTCGGCGTTGAGCGCGATGCGCAGGCGTTCCGGCATGCCCTCCTCGTCCAGTGCCGGCACCTGGCGCTGCAGGTCACGTTCGAGCAGGCGCACCTGCTGCACATGGTTGAGCAACTGGCGGCCGACTTCGGTCGGGCTCGGCGGCGTTGCGCGCACCAGCACTGGCTGGCCGACCCGCGCCTCAAGCAGTTTGATGCGCTGGGAAATGGCCGATTGCGACAGCCCCAACACCTGCGCGCCCCGCTCGAAACCACCTTGCTCGATCACCGCCGCCAGGGCGGCAAGCAGCTTGTAGTCGAACATCGATTTTCCTAATGATGTATGAGCTTTATTGGTTTTTCTTATACAGCGCCGGTCTTCACAATAGCCAGCATCTTTTATGGAGTTTCAGCCATGTGGCAAAGCTATCTGAACGGCATGCTGGTCGCCTTCGGCCTGATCATGGCTATCGGCGCGCAAAACGCTTTCGTCCTGGCGCAAAGCCTGCGCCGCGAACATCATCTGCCGGTGGCAGCGTTGTGCATCGTCTGCGATGCACTGCTGGTGGCGGCCGGGGTCTTCGGCCTGGCCACGGTGCTGGCGCACAATCCGACGCTGCTGGCGATCGCCCGCTGGGGTGGCGCGGTGTTCCTGATCTGGTACGGCGCCAAGGCGCTGCGCAGCGCCTGCTCCAAACAGAGCCTGCAACACCAGGAAGGCCAGGGCGTGCGCTCACGGCGCGCGGTGTTGCTCAGTGCCCTGGCAGTAACCCTGCTCAACCCACACGTATACCTCGACACCGTGCTGCTGATCGGTTCGCTCGGCGCCCAGCAGACCGTCCCCGGTGCCTACGTCGCCGGTGCCGCCAGTGCTTCGTTGGTGTGGTTCTCGACCCTGGCGATCGGTGCTGCGTGGCTCGCACCCTGGTTGGCCCGCCCGGCCACCTGGCGCATGCTCGACCTGATGGTGGCGGTAATGATGTTCGCCGTGGCGGCGCAGCTCATCTTCAATTGAAGGCCGCCGGTCGGCGCCGGCCATCCGCTCTGGAACCTCTATTCCCTATCTTTGTTGCGTGGTTATGCGCCGGGGCTGGTGCTATGATCCAGCCCTTGCGTCGCAAAGAGTACAAACTCGCCGACGCACATAGGGCCGCCCGTGATCGGCCCTGCGCAAACCGCGAACTAGACCTGAATCAGGAGATCTACCATGGCTTTTGAATTGCCGCCGCTGCCGTACGCCCACGATGCCCTGCAGCCGCACATCTCCAAGGAAACCCTGGAGTATCACCACGACAAGCACCACAACACCTATGTCGTGAACCTGAACAACCTGGTCCCAGGCACCGAATTCGAAGGCAAGACCCTGGAAGAGATCGTCAAGAGCTCTTCGGGCGGCATCTTCAACAACGCCGCGCAGGTCTGGAACCACTCCTTCTACTGGAACTGCCTGGCGCCTAACGCCGGCGGCCAACCTACCGGTGCCCTGGCTGAAGCCATCAACGCCGCTTTCGGTTCCTTCGACAAGTTCAAGGAAGAGTTCACCAAGACTTCGGTAGGCACCTTCGGTTCCGGCTGGGGCTGGCTGGTGAAGAAAGCCGACGGTTCCCTGGCCCTGGCCAGCACCATCGGCGCCGGCTGCCCGCTGACCAGCGGCGACACCCCGCTGCTGACCTGCGACGTCTGGGAACACGCCTACTACATCGACTACCGCAACGTGCGTCCTAAGTATGTCGAGGCGTTCTGGAACCTGGTCAACTGGGCTTTCGTTGCCGAGCAGTTCGAAGGCAAGACCTTCAAGGCCTGAGTGCTCACGTCTTGAACAAGAAACCCGGCCATGCGCCGGGTTTTTTTATGATTGTTGGATCCAATCATCCGTTTTTTGCCGGGCTCTTGCTCAGCCCGGATAGCGCGCTAACATCAAACCTCTGGATGTTCGCTACAGCGCACTCAAGTTGCAGGGTCAGGCAACCGATACACTGCTCAGGACCGCCCTACCGGCCGATAGTGTATTGCCAACGTTAATGGCAAAATGATGCCATGCGCATGGATTAAGGAAACCCCATTGAAGCTGGAATTGCGGAACAGCTTATCGGTCAAGTTGCTCAGGGTCGTGCTTCTTTCGGCGCTGGCGGTCGGCGTCGTTCTCAGTTGCGCACAGATCGTCTACGACACCTACAAGACCCGCCAGGCCGTCACCAATGACGCTCAGCGCATTCTCGACATGTTCCGCGACCCTTCTACCCAGGCGGTATACAGCCTCGACCGGGAAATGGGCATGCAGGTGATGGAGGGCCTGTTCCAGGACGAGTCGGTGCGCCAGGCCTCGATCGGCCACCCCAACGAAACCATGCTGGCGGAAAAGTCCCGCCCGTTGCAGGACGCTTCCATGCGCTGGCTGACCGACCTGATCCTCGGCCAGGAACGCACCTTCACCACCCAGCTGGTCGGCCGCGGCCCATACAGCGAGTACTACGGCGACCTCAGCATCACCCTAGACACCGCGTCCTACGGTGAAGACTTCCTGATCAACGCCATCATCATCTTCATCTCCGGCGTGCTGCGTGCGCTGGCCATGGGCCTGGTGCTTTACCTGGTCTACCACTGGCTGCTGACCAAGCCGCTGTCGAAGATCATCGAGCACCTCACCCAGATCAATCCCGACCGGCCTAGCCAGCATCAGATTCCGCTGCTGAAGGGCCACGAGAAAAACGAGCTGGGCATCTGGGTCAATACCGCCAACCAGCTGCTGGCCTCGATCGAGCGCAATACCCACCTGCGCCACGAGGCCGAGAACAGCCTGCAGCGCATGGCCCAGTACGACTTTCTGACCGGCCTGCCAAACCGCCAGCAATTGCAGGCACAGCTGGACAAGATTCTGGTCGACGGCGGCCGTCTGCAGCACCGCGTCGCCGTATTGTGCGTAGGCCTGGACGACTTCAAGGGCATCAACGAACAATTCAGCTACCAGGTTGGCGACCAGCTGCTACTGGCCCTGGCCGACCGCCTGCGGGCCCACAGTGGCCGGCTGGGCGCACTGGCCCGCCTGGGCGGCGACCAGTTTGCCCTGGTCCAGGCCAATATCGAGCAGCCTTACGAAGCTGCGGAGCTGGCCCAGAGCATCCTCGATGACCTGGAGGTGCCGTTCGGCTTCGACCATCAACAGATCCGCCTGCGCGCCACCATCGGTATTACGCTGTTCCCCGAAGACGGCGACAGCACCGAGAAACTGCTGCAAAAAGCCGAGCAGACCATGACCCTGGCCAAGGCTCGCTCGCGCAACCGCTACCAGTTCTACATTGCCAGCGTCGACAGCGAGATGCGCCGCCGCCGCGAGCTGGAAAAGGACCTGCGCGAAGCCCTGTCGCGCAACCAGCTGTACCTGGTCTACCAGCCACAGATCAGCTACCGCGACCACCGCGTGGTGGGTGTCGAAGCCTTGCTGCGCTGGCAGCACCCGGAGCTGGGCCTGGTCCCGCCGGACCAGTTCATTCCGCTGGCCGAGCAGAACGGGTACATCATCACCATCGGCGAATGGGTGCTCGACCAGGCCTGCCGACAACTGCGCGAATGGCACGACCTGGGCTTCAGCGAGCTGCGCATGGCGGTCAACCTGTCCACGGTGCAGTTGCACCACAACGAGCTGCCCCGGGTGGTCAACAACCTGCTGCAAGCCTACCGCCTGCCGCCGCGCAGCCTGGAACTGGAGGTGACCGAAACCGGCCTGATGGAAGACATCACCACCGCCGCTCAGCACCTGCTGAGCCTGCGCCGCTCCGGGGCGATGATTGCCATCGACGACTTCGGCACCGGCTACTCGTCGCTGAGCTACCTCAAGTCGCTGCCGCTGGACAAGATCAAGATCGACAAGAGCTTCGTCCAGGACCTGCTCGACGACGACGACGATGCCACCATCGTTCGAGCGATCATCCAGCTGGGCAAGAGCCTGGGCATGCAAGTGATCGCCGAGGGTGTGGAAACCGCCGAACAGGAAACCTACATCATCGCCCAAGGCTGCCACGAAGGTCAGGGCTACCACTACAGCAAGCCGTTGTCGGCGCGCGAGCTGACCAGTTTCCTGCGCCAGGCGCAGCGTAATCAGGTCTCAGCCCTGTAGCGGCGCATTTACATCAATTGCGTGCTGGCCCCTTTACAGCAAATGCAAATCTTTCGCATGATGTTGCGGTTTCACGTGCCACGGCGCACTGTCCAACCACACGACGCAGGGAAACCCATAATGATTCGAATGCCTCTGGCCTCCGCCAGTCTGCTGGCCATCGCCATCGCTCTCGCCGGCTGCGGTGAGGGCAAGGACGACAAGGCCGCCGCCCCGCAAGCTCAGGCACCTGCTGCCGCCAGCACCACCGCTGCGGCGCCCGGGGCTGTCGACGAAGCGGCCGGCAAGGCCGTGGTCAAGCATTACGCCGAGATGGTCTACGCCGTGTACAGCGACTCGCTGAGCACCGCCAAGACCCTGCAGACCGCCATCGACGCATTCCTCGCAACGCCGAACGACGACACCCTGAAAGCCGCCAAGGCTGCCTGGGCCGCCGCACGCGTTCCGTACCTGCAGAGCGAAGCCTTCCGCTTCGGCAACACCATCATCGACGACTGGGAAGGCCAGGTGAACGCCTGGCCCCTGGACGAAGGCCTGATCGACTACGTCGACAAGAGCTACGAGCACGCCCTGGGCAACCCGGCGGCCAGCGCCAACATCATCGCCAACACCGAGATCCAGGTCGGCGAAGAGAAAGTCGACGTCAAGGACATCACCGCCGAGAAGCTGGCCAGCCTGAACGAGCTAGGCGGCTCCGAGGCCAACGTCGCCACCGGCTACCACGCCATCGAATTCCTGCTCTGGGGCCAGGATCTCAATGGTACCGGCCCTGGCGCGGGCAATCGCCCGGCTTCCGACTACCTCGAAGGCAAAGGCGCCACCGGTGGCCACAACGACCGTCGCCGTGCCTACCTGAAGTCGGTCACCGAGCTGCTGGTCAAGGACCTTGAAGAGATGGTCGGCAACTGGGCGCCGAACGTCGCCGACAACTACCGCGCCACCCTGGAAGCCGAGCCTGTCACCGACGGCCTGCGCAAGATGCTGTTCGGCATGGGCAGCCTGTCGCTGGGCGAACTGGCGGGCGAGCGCATGAAGGTCTCACTGGAAGCCAACTCGCCGGAAGACGAGCAGGACTGCTTCAGCGATAACACCCACTACTCGCACTTCTACGACGCCAAGGGCATCCGCAACGTCTACCTGGGCGAGTACACCCGCGCCGACGGCACCAAGCTGACCGGCCCGAGCCTGTCGTCGCTGGTGGCCAAGGCCGACCCGACCGCCGACGCTACCCTGAAGGCCGACCTGGAAGCCACCGAGGCGAAAATCCAGGTCATGGTCGACCACGCGCTCAAGGGCGAGCACTACGACCAGCTGATCGCCGCCGACAACGCTGCGGGCAATCAGATCGTGCGTGATGCCATCGCATCGCTGGTCAAGCAGACCGGTGCGATCGAGCAGGCCGCGGGTAAGCTGGGCATTGCCAACCTGAACCCGGACACTGCCGATCACGAGTTCTGATTCGGTGGTGATGGTGTTCTGAGAGAGGCGACCTTCGGGTCGCCTTTTTTGTCAGTGCCGGCCTCTTCGCGGGGCAAGCCCGCTCCCACAGGTATCCTGAGTGCACCCCGGTATCTGTGGAAGCGGGCTTGCCCCGCGAAGAGGCCCCACCTGACACCAATTTCATCCAGCAATTGCAAATTGCTCTTATTCAAACTCCCCCACCCTGCTAAGCTTGCACGCCGGTTTTTCGCCCACGCCCAGGATTTTGCATGTCCTTGTCGCTGTCCCGACTGTCCCTTCCGCTGCTGGCCCTCGCCCTCGCCGCCTGTGACGACGCCCCGCGTTTCACCCAGGCCGAGCCCGGCGAAGCGCTGTCCGGTGGCCAGGCGACAGTCCAGCGCAGTGATCGCAACGCTTTTTCCCTGCCGTCGGCCAACCTCACGCCCGAACGTCGCCTGGACTTTGCCGTCGGCAACAGCTTCTTCCGCAACCCGTGGGTAATCGCCCCGTCCACCACCACCGCACGCGATGGACTGGGCCCACTGTTCAACACCAACGCCTGCCAAAACTGCCACGTGCGCGACGGTCGCGGCCATCCGCCGGAGGCCGGTGACAGCAACGCCGTGTCGATGCTGGTGCGCCTGTCGATCCCCGACCAGCCCTATCTGGCCAAGGAAATCGAGCGCCTGGGCGTCGTCCCGGAACCGGTCTACGGCACCCAGTTGCAGGACATGGCCATTCCAGGCGTGGCCCCCGAGGGCAAGGTACGGGTGAGTTACGAAAACCAGACCGTATCCTTCAAGGACGGCCACCAGGTCGAACTACGCCACCCCACCCTGCAGATCACCCAGCTCGGCTACGGACCGATGCATCCCGATACACGCTTCTCCGCACGCGTGGCACCGCCGATGATCGGCCTAGGCCTGCTAGAAGCCATCCCCGAAGCCGACATCCTGGCCAACGAAGACCCGGACGATCGCAACCGCGATGGCATTCGCGGGCGCGCCAACCGGGTTTGGGACGACGCCCAGGGCACCACCGTGGTCGGCCGCTTCGGTTGGAAGGCCGGGCAGCCCAACGTCAACCAGCAGAACGTGCACGCCTTCAACGGCGACATGGGCCTGACCAGCACCCTGCAGCCCAAGGACGATTGCACCCTGGCGCAGCCCGACTGCCTGGCCGCCGCCAATGGCGACGGCACCGACGGCGAGAAGGAAGTCAGCGACAACATCCTGCGCCTGGTGACCTTCTACACCCGCAACCTCGGCGTGCCAGCCCGGCGCGATGTCGGCGCCCCGCAGGTGCTCGCCGGCAAGAACCTGTTCTATCAAGCCGGTTGCCAGGGCTGCCACACACCACAGTTCACCACCGCCGCCGACGCCAGCGAACCCGAATTGGCCGGCCAGGTGATCCGCCCCTACAGTGACCTGCTGCTGCACGACATGGGCCCAGGCCTGGCCGACGAGCGCACCGAATTCGCCGCCAACGGCCAGGACTGGCGCACCGCGCCGCTGTGGGGCATCGGCCTTACTGAAGCCGTGAGTGGCCACACCCAGTACCTGCACGACGGCCGCGCTCGCAACCTGCTCGAAGCCGTGCTCTGGCACGGCGGCGAAGCGCAGGCGGCGCGCGATCATGTATTGACCTTCGATGCCGAGCAGCGCGCCGCGTTGCTGGCATTCCTGAACTCTCTTTAAACGCGCAAGGAGCCGGGCATGTTCCGACCCAAACTGTTGTTCACCAGCCTCGCCGCACTCGCCCTCGGTGCCTGCTCGCCGCAGGACCCACAGGCCGTGACCTCCGCCGCCATCGCCAAGCAGGTGATCCTGCCGACCTACAGCCGCTGGGTCGAAGCCGATCGCCAGTTGGCCGTCAGCGCCCTGGCCTACTGCGAAGGCAAACAAAGCCTGGACACCGCGCGCGCCGACTTCCTCCACGCTCAAAAAGCCTGGGCCGAGCTGCAGCCCCTGTTGGTCGGCCCTCTGGCCGAAGGCAACCGCGCCTGGCAGGTACAGTTCTGGCCCGACAAGAAAAACCTGGTCGGCCGCCAGGTCGAGCAACTGGTCAACGGCGACAAGCCGGTAGATGCCGAAACCCTGGGCAAATCCAGCGTCGTGGTGCGCGGCCTGTCGGCCTACGAGTACATCCTGTTCGACAGCAAGCCGGACATCGCCACGGCCGAGCAGAAGGCCCGCTATTGCCCGCTGCTGGTCGCCATCGGAGAACACCAGAAGGCCCTGGCCGAAGAGATCCTCAAGGGCTGGAACAGCACCGACGGCATGCTGTCGCAGATGACCAAGTTCCCCAACCAGCGCTACGCCGATTCCCACGAAGCCATCGCCGACCTGCTGCGTTCCCAAGTCACTGCATTGGATACCTTGAAGAAGAAACTCGGTGCGCCGATGGGCCGCCAGAGCAAGGGCATCCCGCAGCCGCTGCAAGCCGAAGCCTGGCGCAGCCACTCGTCGATCAAGAGCATCGAAGCCACCCTCCAAGCGGCCCAGGCCGTCTGGGTCGGGGTCGACAACCAGGGCCTGCGCGGCCTGCTGCCCAGCGATCAGAAAGCCCTGGCAGAAAAGATCGACGACGCCTACGCTACTTCGCTCAAACTGCTGGCCGACAACCAGAAGACCCTGGGCGAGCTACTGGCCGACGACGCCGGCCAGCAGAGCCTGAACCAGATCTACGATAGCCTCAACGTCGTCCACCGCCTGCACGAAGGCGAGCTGGCCAAGGCGTTGAACATCCAGCTGGGCTTCAATGCCAACGACGGTGACTGATCATGCTGCGACGCCAGGCCATCAAACTCGCTAGCGTATTGCTCAGCGCCCTGACCCTGGGCGGCTGGAGCCTGTTTCGCAACAAAAGCAGCGAACCCTTGCTGCTGTCGGCGCGTGACGATGGCGACGGCAAGCACTATGCGGTCGGGTTCCGCCTGGACGGCACCCAGGTGTTCAGCACCGAGGTGGGCCAGCGTTGTCATGCCATCATCAATCACCCTGAATTGCCGATCGCCCTGTTCGTCGCGCGCCGCCCCGGTACCGAAAGCTACCTGCTCGACCTGCGCGACGGGCGCCTGTTGCAGACCATCAGGTCGCAGCCCAACCGGCACTTCTATGGCCATGCGGTGATCCACAAAAGCGGCGAATGGCTGTACGCCACCGAGAACGACACCACCGACCCCGGACGTGGCGTGCTGGGTGTGTACCGCTTCGAAGGCGAGCGCCTGGTGCACACTGGCGAGATTTCGACCCACGGCATCGGCCCTCATGAAGTGGCCTGGCTGCCAGATGGCGAGACCCTGATCGTGGCCAACGGCGGTATCCGCACCGAGGCCGAGAGCCGGGTAGAGATGAACCTCAACGCGATGGAGCCGAGCCTGGTGCTGATGCAGCGCGACGGCACCCTGCTGAGCAAAGAGACTCTGGCCCAGCAGATGAACAGCGTGCGCCACCTGGCCGTCGGCAGCGATGGCACCATCGCCGCCTGCCAGCAGTTCATGGGCGATGCCGATGAGACCGCCGAGTTGCTGGCGATCAAGCGCCCGGGCGAACCGTTCAAAGCCTTCCCGGTGCCCGAGCGCCAACTGCAATCGATGGCACAGTACACCGCCAGCGTCGCCATCCACAGCGACCTGCGCCTGGTGGCACTGACCGCGCCACGGGCCAACCGGCTGTTTGTCTGGGACCTGGATACCGGTGCAGTGAAGCTCGATGCGCCGATGCCCGATTGTGCGGGGGTCGGGGCGGTGAAGGATGGGTTTGTGGTCACCTCTGGGCAGGGGCGTTGCCGCTACTACGATTGCCGTAAGGCTGAGTTGATCGGGCAGCCGATGGACCTGCCTTCAGCCTTCTGGGACAACCACCTGCACCTGGCCTGAGACCGCCTTCGCGGGACAAGCCCGCTCCCACAAGAGTTAAGCGTACACCTTAGCTGTGGGAGCGGGCTTGTCCCGCGAAGAGGCCAGCACATACAAACCAATTCCCCATCCCCCCAAAAACAGTCAATACTTCCCCCATCCACACGTGGGCAGGATCGCCCGTTGTCGTGTCAAAACGAATAACAATCACGCTTCCAAGGAACCGGACTTATGCTGCGCCGCCGCATGCTCATCATGTTGGCCGTGGTTCTGCTGATCGTGTTGGCCCTTGGGGGCTACAAGGCCTTCTCGATCTACCAGCAGATCCAGATGTTCACCGCCCCCAAGCCGCCCATCACCGTGGCCGCCGCACTGGCCGAAGAACGCCAGTGGCAGCAGCGGCTGCCTGCCGTGGGCAGCCTCAAGGCATCGCAGGGTGTCGAGCTGAGCCTGGAAGTCGAGGGCACGGTCAAATCGCTGCACTTCGATTCCGGCCAGAAGGTCAAGGTCGGGCAACTGCTGCTGCAACTCAACGACGACCAGGAAACCGCCCTGCTCGGCACCGCCCAGGCCGACCTGGGCCTGGCCAAGGTCGACTTCGGCCGGGGCAGCCAACTGGTCGGTGACTCGGCCATTTCCCGGGGCGAGTACGACCGCCTCACCGCTCAGTATCGTCGCAACCAGGCGGTGGTCGACCAACTCAAGGCATCGAAAACCAAGAAGAGCATCAGTGCCCCGTTCAGCGGCACCATCGGCATCCGCCAGGTGGATGTCGGTGACTACCTGGCCGCGGGTACGGTGATCGCTACCCTTCAGGACCTGTCCAGCTTGTACGTCGACTTCAACGTGCCGGAACAGGCATTGCCGCAGTTGAGCCTCGGCCAACAGGTACTGGTGCAAGTCGCCGCCTACCCCGACCAGACCTTCCCCGCCAGCCTCAGCGCGATCAACCCCAAGGTCGAAGAGAGCACACGCAACCTGCTGGTGCGCGCGACCCTGGCCAACCCCGACGGCAAGCTGCTGCCGGGCATGTTCGCCAACTTGCTGGTGCTGCTGCCTGACCCACGTCCGCAGGTGGTGGTGCCGGAAAGCGCCATTACCTACACGCTGTATGGCAACTCGGTGCATGTCGCCACACCGAAAAAGGACAAGGACGGCAACCCCGAGCAAGACGACAAGGGCCAGCCGCAACTCAGCGCCGAACAGCGCAGCGTGCAGACCGGCGAACGCCGCGATGGCGTGGTGGTGATCAGCAAGGGGCTCACGGCCGGTGAGCAAGTGGTCACCGCCGGGCAGCTCAAGCTGACCCCCGGTGCGGCCATCCGCATCGGCCAGGACACGGCCCTCAAACCCGATGCAGGCACCCCGCGCGCGAACTGACCAGGAGGCAGGCATGGCATTCACCGACCCGTTCATCCGCCGCCCGGTCCTGGCCAGCGTGGTCAGCCTGCTGATCCTGCTGCTGGGTTTCCAGGCCTGGAGCAAGCTGCAGATCCGCCAGTACCCGCAAATGGAAAATGCCCTGATCACGGTGACCACCGCCTACCCCGGGGCCAACGCCGAGACCATCCAGGGCTACATCACCCAGCCACTGCAGCAGAGCCTGGCCAGCGCCGAAGGCATCGACTACATGACCTCGGTGAGCCGTCAGAACTTCTCGATCATCTCCATCTACGCGCGTATCGGCGCCGACAGCGACCGCCTGTTCACCGAGTTGCTGGCCAAGGCCAACGAAGTGCGCAACCAGCTGCCGCAGGATTCCGAAGACCCGGTGCTGAGCAAGGAAGCCGCCGACGCCTCGGCGCTGATGTACGTCAGCTTCTACAGCGAGGAAATGAGCAACCCGCAAATCACCGACTACCTGTCCCGGGTCATCCAGCCAAAACTCGCGACGTTGCCGGGCATGGCCGAGGCCGAGATTCTCGGCAACCAGGTGTTCGCCATGCGCATCTGGATCGACCCAGTAAAGCTCGCCGGTTTCGGCCTGGCTGCCACTGACGTGACCAATGCCGTGCGCCGCTACAACTTCCTCGCCGCCGCCGGTGAGGTCAAGGGCGAGTATGTAGTCACCAGCATCAACGCCAACACCGAGCTGAAATCGGCCGAGGCGTTTGCCGCGCTGCCGGTCAAGACCGCCGGCAACAGCCGCGTGTTGCTGGGCGATGTGGCGCGGGTGGAGATGGGCGCGGAGAACTACGACACGGTCAGCTCGTTCGATGGCACGCCGTCGGTGTACATCGGCATCAAGGCCACCCCGGCAGCCAACCCGCTGGATGTGATCAAGGAAGTCCGGCGGATCATGCCGGAGCTGGAAAGCCAACTGCCTTCCGCGCTCAAGGTGTCCATCGCCTATGACGCCACGCTGTTCATCCAGGCGTCCATCGACGAAGTGATCAAGACCCTGGGCGAAGCCGTGTTGATCGTCATCGTGGTGGTGTTCCTGTTCCTCGGCGCCCTGCGCTCGGTGCTGATCCCGGTGGTGACCATTCCGCTGTCGATGATCGGCGTGCTGTTCTTCATGCAGATGATGGGTTACTCGCTGAACCTGCTGACCCTGCTGGCGATGGTGCTGGCCATCGGCCTGGTGGTGGACGACGCCATTGTCGTGGTGGAGAACATCCACCGGCACATGGAGGAAGGCAAAACTCCGTTCGACGCCGCGTTGGAAGGTGCACGGGAAATCGCCATGCCGGTGGTGTCGATGACCATCACGCTGGCGGCGGTATACGCGCCGATCGGCTTTCTTATCGGGCTTACCGGCGCCCTGTTCAAGGAGTTCGCCCTGACCCTGGCCGGTGCTGTGATCATCTCTGGCATCGTCGCGCTGACCCTGTCGCCGATGATGTGCGCCCTGCTGCTGCGCCAGGAGCAGAACGCCCACGGCCTGGCCCATCGCCTGGACGTGGTGTTCGAACGCCTCAAGGGCCGCTACCAGCGCCTGCTGCACACCACCCTGGACAGCCGCCCGGTGGTGCTGGTGTTCGCCGTGATCATCCTGTGCCTGATCCCGGTGCTGCTCAAGTTCACCCAGAACGAACTGGCGCCAAACGAGGACCAAGGGGTGATCTTCATGATGAGCAGCTCGCCGCAGCCGGCCAACCTCGACTACCTGAACGCCTACACCGACCAGTTCACGCCGTTGTTCAAGGCCTTCCCCGAATACTACTCGTCGTTCCAGATCAACGGTTTCAATGGTGTGCAGAGCGGCATCGGCGGCTTCCTGCTCAAACCCTGGAACGAGCGCGACCGCACGCAAATGGAGTTGCTGCCCTTGGTGCAGGGCAAGCTCGAAGAAATCGGCGGGCTACAGATTTTCGGCTTCAACCTGCCGTCGTTGCCGGGCACCGGCGAAGGCCTGCCATTCCAGTTCGTGATCAACACCGCAGGCGATTACCCAGCGCTGCTGGAGGTGGCCCAGCGGGTCAAGGAGCGCGCCCAGGCCTCGGGCAAATTCGCCTTCCTCGACATCGACCTGGCCTTCGACAAGCCCGAAGTGGTGGTCGATATCGACCGGGCCAAGGCGGCGCAGATGGGCGTGTCCATGGATATTCTCGGTGGCACGCTGGCCACCCTGCTGGGCGAGGCAGAGATCAATCGCTTTACCCTGGAGGGCCGAAGCTACAAGGTGATCGCCCAGGTCGAACGGCCCTACCGGGACAATGCCGGCTGGCTGAACAATTATTACGTGAAGAACGACCAAGGCCAGTTGCTGCCCTTGTCGACCCTGATTACGCTCAGCGACCGCGCCCGGCCACGCCAGCTCAACCAGTTCCAGCAGCTTAATTCGGCGATCATCCAGGGCGTGCCCCTGGTCAGCATCGGCGAGGCGTTGCAGACGGTCAGGGATATTGCTGCCGAGGAAGCGCCGGAGGGGTTCTCCTTCGACTATGCCGGCGCCGCACGCCAGTACATCCAGGAAGGCAGCGCGCTGTGGGTGACCTTCGGCCTGGCGCTGGCGATCATCTTCCTGGTGCTGGCGGCGCAGTTCGAAAGCTTCCGCGACCCGTTGGTGATCCTGGTGACGGTGCCGCTTTCGATCTGCGGGGCGCTGTTACCATTGTTCCTGGGTATTTCCAGCATGAACATCTACACCCAGGTCGGGCTGGTGACGCTGATCGGCTTGATCAGCAAGCACGGCATCCTGATCGTCGAGTTCGCCAACCAGTTGCGTGAGGAAAAGGGCCTGAGCGTGCGGGAGGCCATCGAAGAGGCTGCGGCAATTCGTTTACGGCCGGTGCTGATGACCACGGCAGCGATGGTGTTCGGCATGGTGCCGCTGATTATGGCGACCGGGGCCGGAGCGGTGAGCCGCTTCGATATCGGCACGGTGATCGCGACGGGGATGTCGATTGGGACCTTGTTTACCTTGTTTGTATTGCCTTGCATTTACACCCTGTTGGCGCATAAAGCAGTGGACCAGAAACCCGTCGTAGCCTGACCCGGCCCTTTCGCGGGACAAGCCCGCTCCCACAGGTTCATCACTTCATTCAGGTCAATGGGGTATCTGTGGGAGTGGGCTTGTCCCGCGAAAGGGCCGGCAAAGCCAATACAAGAAATGCAAAAGCCCCGCAATCGCGGGGCCTCAGTTGCTCGAACAAGGTCAGCCGAACGGCCGCAACCCCTGCCGCAAGCCGAACAGGAACAGCAACAGGTCCTGATCAGGCTGCGCCTGGGCCTGCTGTTGCTTCACATCCCTCGGCAACGCACACTGCTCTGCCTGTTCAGCCTTGCTGAACACCACTGGCCGCGGTTCTTCCCAGGCGGCGACCGCCACCGTGGTCACCGCCAAGCCAGCTACCAGAAACAAAGCTCGAGCGATTTCTAGTTTCATTGCCCTAACCCTTTGACAACGCTGCCAAACGCCATCTCATAAAAATAGAGCAGCGATTGCCATTCTGCGTCGTTGAGCGACGAATGGCGGCGCAGCTGGCGCAGGTCGTTACCGGCCGCGCGCTGGCAGCTGATGCGGCGCCGGCACTTCTCGAGATCGAGCAAAGCCACTTCGACGCGGGCCTGCTCACCCTCGCCGATCACCTTGATGAAAACGTGCTTGCCGTACAGACAACCATGCTGCCAGTGCCCCAGGTGCATGCGCGCCAGGTTGTCGGCCAAGTCCTTGAGCATCCGCTCATGTACCACGTGCGGATAGCGCTCACGGGCACCTTCGGCATGCCAGGTGTCGAGCTCGACGAAACCATCCAAGGCTTCGCTGACCAGCAGTGCCCGCCATTGGTGCTCGGCATCGCGCTCGGCACCGCAAAAGACGATGCGCGGTACCCGCACACCCAGTTGCTCGAAGCTGTTCAGTGCGTCGAGTTCACGCAATACCGTAGGCCTGCCGAATGGATGCAACAGGCTGCGGTAGATGTGGCCAACCTGGCGCTTGGCATAAAGCAACTTGCCATTGCCATCATTGAGCCGTTGTACCCCACTTTCACCGCCGCGCCGTTGGTTGGGTTCTTCCACCCATTCGCCCTGCTGACGCCAGTAATAATCGAAGCGTGACTCCCCTCTCTGGGCTACAGCCATCAAACCTTACCCCTTACGCAATACATAAACCCGCCACATGGCATAGAACGGCAGGAAATCGAGGCGTTCCTGAATTCTGAAGCCCGCAGCCTGGAATTCTTCTTCAACTGTCTCCGCTGGTAACACGAAGCGATTCTGGTAACTGCCCTGCTCGGCTTTGGCGCTACGGCGCTGTTCGAGCTTCTGCCGACGCCAGGCCTTGAAGTTACCGTCCACCCACAATGACAGGATTACGCTGTCACGGCTAACTCTATGAAACTCCGAAAGAATCGTCTTTCGATGGGCCGTCTCGCCGATGTGGTGGAACAGCCGCATGCAGAAAATGCTGTCCACCGCGTTATCCGGCAAATCGATAGCGAACGCAGAGGTCTGCAAAGGCCGTACCCGTGCGACCACTTCTGGCGGCTGTGCCGCACAAGCTGTCTCGATCATCGCCTCGGAGTTGTCGGCGCCAATGATCACCCGATTATGCTTCTCCGCCAGCAGTGGCCAGAATCGGCCTGCACCGCAGGGCAAGTCCAGCACTAACCCTGGCTCTCCGGCGAGCGCCAGGGCACGACGGGCCAATTGCTCGTCACGCTTGTGGGACAAGCGACGCGCCAGGCCATCCTGGTGCTTGAGGAAGTACTCACGCGCATGTTGCTGGTCGTACTTCTCGGAAAATTCGAGTTTGATCGGGCTACGCATTAGGCATCTCCTGGCTCCATAGCGCTCACCTTAGGTAAGTGAGCGTAGGAAACAGGTCATGCCAATGTGAAAAAAGTGTTATCACCAAAGCAAGATGTTTCAGCGCGTTACTCGCAAAGCAGCGACGGATCGATCTTCTCGGCGCCCTGGCTCAAGTCCACCTGAAAACGGCACCCATGTGGCGCGGTCGCAGTCAGGGTCACGCGCCAGCCTTGGTCATCGCAGATCCGTTGCACCAGCGACAAGCCCAGGCCCAACCCCTCGCCACGCCGCTCGTCGCCGCGCACAAAGGGCTTGAACATCGCTTCGCGCTGCTCTTCCGGAATGCCGACACCGCTGTCTTCGACGCTGAAACCATTGCCCTCAAGGCTCAAACGAATGTAGCCACTGTCCGTGTAGTGCGCGGCATTGCGCAACAAGTTGCCCATCACCGATTGCAGGAAGGTGGCGTTGTACAACAACGGACCGGCGCTGATGCGGCCATCGAAATACAGCGTCAGGCCCTTCTGCTCGATGGTGTCACGCCACACACCGATCAGGTCGTCGGCCACTTCGCGCAGGGTCGCCTGCGACGCCACGGCACCCTGATCGCGCTGGGCACGGGCGAGCATCAGGAAAGTCTTGACCAGCTCGCGCATCTCTTCGGTGGCGCGGGCAATCCGTTCGACCTGGTTACGCGAGCGGGTATCGAGGTTGGGGTTTTCCATCAACAGCTCGCAGGAGGTGGCAAGCACCATCAACGGCGTGCGCAATTCATGGCTGACGTCGCTGGTGAAGAGCCGCTCGCGGGTCAGTGCATCGCGCAAGCGTCCGAGCGTGTCGTCAAAGGCAATCGCCAACTGGCCCACTTCATCGGCTGCGTAATCCGGCGCCAAAGGCGGAGCCAGGCCAAGCAATTGGTCACGGTGGCGCACTTGTCTTGCCAGGCGGATCACCGGCGCCATCACCCGCCGTGCCAACAGCCAGCCAAGGAACACTGCCAACACCAGGCTGAGCACGAAGCCTACGACCACGACCGCGAACAGCACCCGTTCGCGCTCTTCGAAATCGCTTTGATCTTGCAGCAGTACGTAATGGCGTCCGTCGACGATCTCGACCATCGCGTGGTAAGAAAGTTGGTCGCGGAAAACCTCATGGAAGCCTTTATCGAGGTGGCGCAAGTCCTTGGGCAGCTCGAAGTCGTCACGCCCGCCGCTGAAGTAGAACAGCTGATCGGGACGCGGGCGATGGCTCCAGTCACTGACACTGTCCATGCGCAGCAGGCGTTGCAGGTCGCCACCGAGCACCGAGGAAATCAACCGCTCCTCGACCAGGTGCACCGTGGCGACGATACCGAAGGCGAAGGCCCCTGCCACCAGCGCGCTCATCAGCGCAAAGGCAATGATGATGCGCTGCGCCAGGCTTTGCTTAAACTCCATCACGGCCCTCGGCGAGGCGATAGCCGACGCCATGGACGGTATGCAGCAGCGGTTTTTCGAACGGTTTGTCGATGACTTGGCGCAACTGGTGCACATGGCTGCGCAGGCTGTCGCTGTCGGGGCAGTCATCGCCCCACAGGGCCTCTTCCAGTACCTCACGGCGAAGTACGTGCGGGCTCTTCTGCATCAGCACGGCGAGCAGCTTGAGGCCGACCGGGTTGAGCTTGAGCAGGCGACCTTGGCGGGTGACCTCAAGGGTGTCGAGGTCGTAGCTCAGGTCGGCGACCTGCAGGGTACGGCGCCCGCCGCCCTGGGCCCGGCGCAAGACCGCTTCGATGCGCGCGGCCAATTCTGACAGGGCAAACGGCTTGAGCAGGTAGTCATCCGCGCCGGAGCGGAAGCCCTGCAGGCGGTCATCCAGCTGGTCGCGGGCAGTCAGCATGATCACCGGGGTATCGCGGCGCGCATCCTCGCGCAGGCGCTTGCACAGGGTATAGCCATCGATCCCGGGTAGCATGATGTCAAGCACGATCAGGTCGTAATGCTCGGTGGCGGCCAAGTGCAGGCCGGACAGGCCGTCCTGGGCGCAATCGACGGTGTAGCCTTTCATGCCCAGGTAATCGGCCAGGTTGGCAAGGATATCGCGGTTGTCTTCAACCAAAAGAATACGCATCGGGTTCTCCTGTGCGGCGCTTCGCTGAGGTGCGCGGCAGGCGCAGCTTAAGGCCATCCCCGCGTCTGTGCCAGCCCTGGGATAAATTCAGCGAAGTTGACGGTTTTTTCACCCATCCTTCACGGACACAGCATAGCGGGGGCAGGACAATGCCCGGTCTTTTCCATCCCCTGGAGCCGTCATGCAACAACGCATTCGCCCTCGTCCGATCAATTTTTGGCTGTACCTGGGCATTCCCGTGGCTACTGCGGTGGCCTTGATCCTGCTTGAACTGACCTCGGTCGACATGGACATCGCCAACCTGTTTTACGACCGGGCCGCGGGTGAGTTCATCGGCCGCCACAGCTATTGGCTGGAGAACATCCTGCATGATCGGGTCAAACAGGGCGTGATCGTACTGGGGTTGCTGGCGTTGCTGACATTTGCCCTGAGTTTCTGCTGCAAGCGCCTGTTTGGCTGGCGCCGCGAACTGGGCTGCCTGGTGCTGGCCCTGGGTCTTTCAACAGCCTTTGTCACACCGTTGAAGAAAGTCACCCAGGTGCAGTGCCCGTGGAGCTTGAGCCAATTCGGCGGTAAAGAAACCTACAGCAAGTTGCTTGAGCCACGCCCGGCGACTGACAAACCGGGGTTGTGCTGGCCAGGCGGCCATGCGGCGACCGGTTTCTGCCTGTTCGGCGTGTTCTTCATGCTGCGTGATCGACGGCCGCGCCTGGCTCGGTTGGCATTGGCCGTGGCACTCGTAGCAGGCTCGGTGCTGTCACTCGGCAGGATGATGCAAGGTGCGCACTTCCTGTCGCACAACCTGTGGACAGCAGTGTTCTGCTGGCTGATCGGGCTGGGGTCTTATTATTTGATTCTGTATCGAGCTGCTGCATCGGATGCCCTTGATGCTGAGCCCGGCGTTGCCTGACAGAGGGGCCGCTCTGCGGCCCATTCGCGGGACAAGCCCGCTCCCACATAGACCAACGAAAAAGCCCCGCACTAGGCGGGGCTTTTTCTTACTGCTGGGGTAAGGCTGGCTTACATCATGCCGCCCATGCCACCCATGCCGCCCATGTCTGGCATGCCGCCGCCAGCTGGAGCCTCGCTTGGGGCATCAGCAATCATGGCTTCGGTGGTGATCATCAGACCGCCGATCGAAGCAGCTGCTTGCAGTGCCGAACGGGTGACCTTGGCTGGGTCGAGGATACCCATCTCGATCATGTCGCCGTATTCGCCGGTAGCAGCGTTGTAGCCGAAGTTGCCCGAACCCTGCTTGACCTTGTCGGCCACAACGCTTGGCTCGTCGCCGGCGTTGGCAGTGATCTGACGCAGCGGAGCTTCAACAGCGCGGCGCAGCAGAGCGATACCGACGTTCTGGTCTTCGTTGTCGCCTTTGAGGTCAACGATGGCGTTCAGGGCGCGCACCAGGGCAACACCACCGCCAGGTACCACGCCTTCTTCGACGGCTGCGCGGGTAGCGTGCAGGGCGTCTTCAACGCGGGCTTTCTTCTCTTTCATTTCAACTTCGGTGCCAGCACCGACCTTGATCACGGCAACACCGCCAGCCAGCTTGGCCAGACGCTCTTGCAGCTTCTCACGGTCGTAGTCCGAGGTGGTGTCGGCAACCTGGGCACGGATCTGAGTGACGCGAGCCTGGATGTCGGTTTCCTGGCCAGCACCGTCGATGATGGTGGTGTTTTCCTTGGACAGGATGACGCGCTTGGCGTTACCCAGGTGCTCCAGGGTTGCGGTTTCCAGGGACAGGCCGATTTCTTCGGAGATGACCTGGCCGCCGGTCAGGACGGCGATGTCCTGCAGCATGGCCTTGCGGCGGTCGCCGAAGCCTGGTGCCTTGACCGCAGCAACCTTGACGATGCCGCGCATGTTGTTGACGACCAGGGTAGCCAGGGCTTCGCCTTCGACGTCTTCAGCAACGATCAGCAGTGGGCGGCCGGCCTTGGCAACGGCTTCCAGCACTGGCAGCAACTCACGGATGTTGGAGA
The DNA here is from genome assembly GCF_055584805.1 of Pseudomonas sp. NPDC090752. Classification (NCBI taxonomy): domain Bacteria; kingdom Pseudomonadati; phylum Pseudomonadota; class Gammaproteobacteria; order Pseudomonadales; family Pseudomonadaceae; genus Pseudomonas; species Pseudomonas sp. NPDC090752. The sequence continues at coordinate 135,871 of NZ_JBVJLI010000007.1, forward strand.
TCTTCTTGTCGACCAGCAGCAGCAGCGGGCCTTCCAGCTCGGCAACCATGGTGTCCGGCTTGTTGACGAAGTACGGCGACAGGTAGCCACGGTCGAACTGCATGCCTTCTACGACGGACAGTTCGTTTTCCAGGCCCGAGCCTTCTTCAACGGTGATCACGCCTTCTTTACCGACTTTTTCCATGGCTTCGGCGATGATTTCACCGATGGAGTTGTCGGAGTTGGCGGAGATGGTGCCGACCTGAGCGATGGCCTTGGAGTCGGCGCATGGCTTGGACAGGTTTTTCAGCTCGGCGACGACGGCAGCGGTGGCCTTGTCGATGCCGCGCTTCAGGTCCATTGGGTTCATGCCGGCAGCGACGGCTTTCAGGCCTTCGTTGACGATGGCTTGAGCCAGAACGGTAGCGGTGGTGGTGCCGTCACCGGCAGCATCGTTGGCCTTGGAAGCGACTTCCTTGACCAGCTGGGCGCCCATGTTTTCGAAGGCGTCTTTCAGCTCGATTTCTTTAGCGACGGAAACGCCGTCCTTGGTGATGGTCGGCGCGCCGAAGCTCTTGGCCAGCACCACGTTGCGGCCTTTCGGGCCCAGGGTCGCTTTTACCGCGTCAGCCAGAACGTTGACACCAACCAGCATTTTCTTACGGGCGGAATCGCCGAATTTTACGTCTTTAGCAGCCATGATCGTTTAATCCTTGGAATTCTTTGGAGTAACGGGAAGTCGGGGAAATCAGCCTTCGACAACGGCGAGGATTTCGTTCTCGGCCATGACCAGCAGGTCTTCGCCATCGACTTTCACGGTGTTGCTGCCCGAGTAAGGGCCGAAAACCACTTTGTCACCTACTTTCACGGCCAGCGCACGTACTTCGCCGTTGTCGAGGATGCGACCGGTGCCGACGGCGACAACTTCGCCACGGTTTGGTTTTTCAGCGGCCGAACCCGGCAGGACGATACCGCCAGCGGTTTTCGATTCTTCTTCGCTGCGACGGATAACTACGCGGTCATGCAGAGGACGAAGCTTCATTGTCGATCTCTCCCAAATTGTGGTTTTCATCGGCCGGTGTCGACACCGGCGGGTTGATGCGGTCCGGCGTTGCCGGGGGTGGCCCGCGATGGGCGAACCACCTGTGTATTGTCTGGCGTTGCCACCAGAAACCTTGCGGTGACCACATACATGAGGCCGACATAATCAATTACAAGGCTTGCTGCAGAAAATTTTTCAGTGCTCTGAAAAACAGAGGGCCGCAAAAGGCGGCCCCAAGGGGATTCACTTGTCGCGGCGCTCGTACTCGCCTTCGATCACATTGGGCCGGTGGCCGCTGTCGCGCGGCTGTGCCTGGAACGGATCATCCTGAAACGCGCGCTGGCGCATGGCTTGTGCCTCGGCACGCTGACGCAGCTTGCGCGCGGCCAGGTGGCGGGTGAATGGCAGCAGGCACAGCAAGCCCAGCACGTCGCTGATGAAACCCGGCAGCAGCAGCAGGCCACCACCGACCGCCAGCATCATGCCCTGGAACATGTCCTCGGCGGGCAGTTCGCCACGCTGCAGGCTCTCACGGGCACGCAGGGCGGTGGCCAGGCCGGCCACACGCATCACCAGCACACCCAGTGCGGAACCGGCGATGATCAACAGTAGCGCCGGGAAGAAACCGATGGCTGCGCTGACCTTGACGAAAACGAACAACTCCAGCACAGGGAAAAGTAGAAACAGCAGTAGAAAAGCACGCATCAAGGATTCCTCGACGGAAGACAATCTTCCTTTAAGACCAACAGATGGATGCGTGCGCTCGCTTTTTCAAGCTTCGACTTCAGTTGCAGCCGGCCATTGGTCGGCGCGCGCCAGAAAAACCAGGACTTCGCGAACTTGTGTCGGCGTATTGCAAGTGCTCGGGAATGGCAGCCAATAGATGCCTTGGCCAATGCGCAGGTGCATGCCTTCGCTGTCGATGCCGACCAGCTGCGCCGCTGCGCTGCGTGGCAGGTCGCTCAATTCGACGTAGTGGGCGATGGCATTGGCGTGATCGCTGTTCATGTGCTCGATCATGCTGGCCTCGGCCTTGCCCGCGAACGGATTGGCCAGGGTGACCTGGTCGAGCCAGTGGATCGCACCGAAGCCGCCGATGTAGCGGTGGCGTACGGGGTGCAATACCCAAAAGTCGAAATCGTGGGCCTTGTGGTAGTTGGCAGCATCGGGGAAGTAGCGGTAGTAGCGCTCGGCAGCTGCCTCGACCGCGGACTCGTCGACCAGCTTGTGGGCCTCGGCCATCACCGTCAGGCGGCCAACGGCCTGAACGTCCTCGGCCTCACGCTCGCCAACCAGCAGCGAGCACTTGGGGTCTTTCTGCAGGTTGTGGGTATGCTGGGCAATGCGGCTGATCAGAATCAGCGGGTTGCCCTCGGCATCCAGGCAATAAGGTACCACTGAGCCGAAGGGGAAGCCGGGCATGGACTTGGAATGGGTCGAGAGCACACCGCGGTATTCCTTGAGCAGCAGTTCCCGGGCGGGGCGGATGGCGTTGGTACTCACTTGAGGCGCTCCTGGCGGCGGACTGGATGGGTGACAAGATAAGCATTATCACCGCCGGGTGCCATAAGGACGTGTGGGAGCGGGCTTGTCCCGCGAATGGGGCGCAAAGCGCCCCCACTCAACTTACCAGGTCACACCAAACCCAGCGGTGTAACGGGTCTTGTCCAGGTCACTTTCACGCGTGCCGGTGATGATGTCCTTCTCGGCCTTGAGGTTAAGCGAGGCCCAGTCGGTGACCTTGTAGCGCAGCCCCACTTCGGCATCCAGCGAATAGTCGGCGACGCCGCCCAGCGGCTTGGCGAACTCGCCGTTGGTGAAGAACTGGACCTTTTTGCCGACCAGGTAACGGGTGTAGTCCCACTTCATCGCGGCCGAATAGAAGTTGTCCTTGGCGCCATCCTGATATTCGAAGTCAGTGCGGTTGATCAGCGAACCCAGCGAGAACGCGCCCAGTTCGTCATCCCAGAACTGGTAACCGGGGCCGGTACCCACTGTACGCTGGCGAGCCAGATCCTCGATGTGGTCACGCTTGTATTCGAGACGCCCCTGCCAGAACCATTTCTCGGTGAGGAAGCGGTCGAGCGCATATTCGGCGCTCCAGTTGTTGGTGGTGGTGACCTCGTCCTTGGTCTCGCGGTTGTATTCGCCTTCGGCGTTGTGCCGCCAGCGGCCATGGCGCGCGGTGGTCTTGAAGCCGACGTCATAGTCGTCGGTATCGTTCTCGGCCCGCTTGTAGTCCAGCGCAACGTCGACGTTGCCTTTCCACACCAGGTCCTCGACCACCGGCTTGGGCTTCATGATCTGTTCGATGCTGGCCAGGTCGACGGTCTTCGGCGCATCGCCATTGGCCAGGGTCACCTTGCCAGGCTCGGCGGCCTTCAACGACTTGGCGCGCTCACCGTTGTAGGCATCTTGCTTGACCAGCAGTTCCTGGTCGCTCTCGAGGGTCTGGACCTGTTTCCAGTCCAGCGAGATCGAGCCTCCGTAAGGTGTTTCCAGCAGCAGTTTGCCACCGTCGAAGACGCGGATCTTACCGCTCAGACGGTCACCGTTCTTCATCCACACGGTGTCGGCGAACGCAGGGGCAGCGCACAGGGAAGCGGTCAACAGGCACAACAACGATCTAGAATGCATAAGCGGACTACGGGTTCGATTTGACGAAAAAGCCGGGCATTATCCAGATACCGACAACCAGAGCAAGGACAGACCGACCAGCATGGCGTTGAGTTCAACTCTCATTTACTGCGACCACTCGTCCAGTTTCACTTCAGGCCAGGGAGGCCGTGATGTCTGAGGGATATGTGCACGCGCTGGAAACACCTGAGGCCCGACGAACGGCACTGTATTCGGTTCTGGGCCAAGTGCCAGAGGGAAAGGTGGTCAGCTATGGTCAACTGGCCGAACTGGCCGGCCTTGGCCGGGCGGCACGCTGGGTTGGCCGAACCCTCGGGCAGCTGCCAGCGGACACCCGGCTGCCCTGGCATCGGGTACTGGGCGCTGGTGGGCGCCTGAGCCTGGCGCTGGGTACGCCATCGGGCGATGAACAACGGGCACGCTTGCGTGCGGAGGGCGTGAATGTAACCAATAATCGTGTGGATATGTCGCGCCATGGCTGGCGCCCGATGGAGCACAGCGGTTAGAGTGCGCGTTTTGTTTTCGCAAACTTGAGGCAGATGTTGGCCCATGCCCCGTAAAACCTGGCGCGCTGCGCTTGCTGCCTATGCCAGCCCGTCTACTTTGGTGCTTCTGCTGCTGGGCTTTGCTGCTGGCTTGCCCTACATGCTGGTGTTTTCGACCCTTTCGGTGTGGCTGCGCGAAGCTGGCGTGGCGCGCGAAACCATTGGTTATGCAAGCCTGATCGGCCTGGCGTATGCCTTCAAATGGGTCTGGTCGCCGCTGCTCGACCAGTGGCGGCTGCCGCTGCTCGGCGGCATGGGGCGGCGCCGTTCGTGGCTGCTGCTGTCTCAAGCGCTGGTGGTGATCGGCCTCGTTGGCATGAGCCTGTGCGACCCGCAGCAACACCTTTCCTGGCTGATTGCCCTGGCGGTGCTGGTGGCGTTTGCCTCCGCCACCCAGGATATCGCCGTCGATGCCTATCGACTGGAGATTGCCGACGATCAGCGCCAGGCTGCCCTGGCCGCCAGCTACATGGCCGGGTATCGCGTCGCCGCCCTGCTCGCCACTGCCGGTGCATTGTTCTTCGCCGAATGGTTCGGCTCCACCGGCTTCAGCTACCTGCACAAAGCCTGGGCGGGGACCTACGTGCTGTTCGGCGTGATGATGCTCCCGGCGCTGTTTACTACCTTGGTGATGCGCGAACCGCCGGTGCCCTTGCGCACCCAGTTGTCGGCGGCGCGCTATGGGCTGGTTCACCAACTGGCTTCGGTGTTCGTGCTGATCCTGCTGCTGGTGTCGGTACCGGCCAGCTTTACTCAGCTGTTCAACACCGATTGGGCCAGTGTCATCTTCGGCGATGCCACGCCACTCGACCTGCTGCTCGATGACCGTGCCTTCCTGCGCCTGATCCTCTATGCGTTGCTGACCTGGGCGTGCCTGTCGAGCATGGGCCGTCGCGGCCTGGCGCCGGTGCTGACACCGGTCAACGACTTCATCAGCCGCTACCGCTGGCAAGCCTTGCTGCTGCTCGGGCTGATCGCCACGTATCGCATGTCGGACACGGTGATGGGCGTGATGGCCAACGTGTTCTACATCGACATGGGCTTCACCAAGGACCAGATCGCCAGCGTCAGCAAGATCTTCGGCCTGATCATGACCCTGGTCGGCGCGGGTGCCGGTGGCTTGCTGATCGTGCGCTTCGGCATTCTGCCCATTCTGTTCATCGGCGGCGTGGCCTCGGCAGCGACCAACATCCTGTTCCTGATGCTGGCCGACATGGGCCCGAACCTCGAAATGCTGGTGGTGACCATTTCGCTGGACAACTTCAGCTCAGGCCTGGCCACCTCGGCGTTCGTCGCGTACCTGTCGAGCCTGACCAACCTGAAGTTCTCAGCCACGCAATATGCGCTGCTGAGCTCGATCATGCTGCTCCTGCCGCGCCTGATCGGTGGTTATTCGGGGGTGATGGTGGAGAAGTTCGGCTATCACAACTTCTTCCTGATTACCGCGCTGCTTGGGGTGCCGACGTTGATCCTGATCGCGCTGCACTGGCGCCAGGAAGCAGGCAAAGGCAAGCCGGCACCGGTGGAGAATTCGGCGGCCGAGCAGCCCTGACAGGTCTCTGCAGTCTCTACTGGCCTATTCGCGGGGCAAGCCCGCTCCCACAATGGATCTGTGCAAGCCAGACACTGTGGGAGCGGGCTTGCCCCGCGAATAGGCCGGTGAAGGCACTACTGAGTTACAGCTCCCTCACCTGGCCGATCACCGACCACAAACCACAACGGCCAAAGCGCCAACGCCCCCGCCACACCCGCCGCCAGTGCAAAGTGCATCAAGCTTGCCCCCGCTCCAATCATTGCCATCACCGCGCCCCCCAGCCCCAGCAAGGCAATGGTGATCATCCCCAGCATCGCTGACACCAGCCCCTTGCTCTGCTCGCTGGAGAACAGCGTCATGCGGTACAGCACCGCATTGGCCACGCCCAGCCCCAGCGCATACAGCGACATGCCAGCCACTACACTGGTCACCGTCTGCCAGTACCAGGTCGCCAGGACCATCAGGCATAGGCCAGCCAGATAAGGCCACAACGCTCCGCGCACCAGCGCCGGCAACGGATAGCGGTCAGCGATGCGGTTGATGATCAGGTTGCCGAGAATCAGTCCGCCAAACACCGGCAATTGCCACAGCGCGTACGCCATCGTGCTCAGCCCCTCGTCGTGGATCAGCAGCACCGGCGACAGGCCGATCCAGCCGATCAACGGCAGACCCACCAGGCCCAACGCAGCGCTGCCGGCGACAAAGCGACGGTTTGCCAACAGTTGCCCGTAGCCTGAGAGCAACGGCAGCAAGTGAATTGGTGTGAACGGCAACCGCGAGCCATCGCGGCGCTCGACGCCGAGGGTCTCGGGCATCAGGCGATACAATAGCCCCCACACCAGCACAGCACCCACGGCGAACGCCACGAACAACCAGCGCCAGTCCAGCCATTGCAGCATCAAGGTGCCTACCAGCGGACCGAGCAGCGGCGACAGCAACGCGATATTGGCCAACAAGGCCATCATCCGTACCGCATCGGCCTCACTGAACGCCTCGTTCAACGCCGGATAGCTGACCGTCACCACGAAACCCAGGCCGATGCCTTGTAGCAGACGCAGCAGGTTGAACAGGCCGATATCCTCCACCCAGTAAGTGGCCAGACAAGCCACCCCGAAGAGCGCACAACCGGTCAACAGCAGCGGCCGGCGACCGTAGCGGTCGGCCAGCGGGCCGATCAGCCACTGCAGCACCACGCCACCGAGCAGGTACAGATTGAGCGCGTGGGGGATGTATTCCGGGCTGGCGTTCAGGTGGTCGACGACCACGGGCATGGCCGGCATCACGGCGTCGCTGGCCAGGTAGGTCAGCAGCTCGAACAGGGCCAGGGTCAGGCCGAACAGCAGGGCTCTGAGGGGGGTGATGTACAGCAGTGGTTTCATGATGGCTTTCGGGTAAAGGCAGGTGGGGTCAGGCTATATGCCAGAAATGACGGCGATTGGCTGTGAACAAGTGTAATAGGCGAAAAAAAGGGCCGCGAATGCGGCCCTGGACCCTGGGCAGCGTTACTGCGCTGCGGTTTCCTGCACCACACGGATCACCCGCTGTGGAAATGGAATGTCGATCCCTTCGGCCTTCAGACGGTCACGCGCCTGCTCGTTGAGCATGAACATCACGTCCCAGTAATCGGCCGTTTTGGTCCACAGGCGCAGCGACACAGTGATCGAGCTGTCGCCCAACGTCGAGACCACTGCCACCGGCGCCGGGTCGGCCAGCACGCGAGGGTCTTGCGCCAATTCCAGCAGTACGTTGCGCGCCTTCTGCAGGTCGGCCTCGTAATCCACACCGACATCGAACACCACCTTGCGTGTCGGCTGACGGTTAGTGTTGGTGATGATGCCGTTGGACAGGCTGCCGTTGGGCATGATCACCGTCTTGTTGTCACCGGTACGCAGCACCGTGTGGAAAATCTGGATGCTGTCGACGGTACCGCTGACACCCTGCGCCTCGATCCAGTCACCGATGCGGAACGGGCGGAACATCAGGATCAGCACGCCACCGGCAAAGTTCGCCAGGCTGCCCTGCAAGGCCAGGCCGATGGCCAGGCCGGCGGCACCAATGGCGGCGACGAACGAGGTGGTCTCGATGCCGATCATCGACGCCACGCTGACCAGCAGCAGGACCTTCAGTACGATATTGGCCAGGGTGCTGATGAAGCCCTGCAGCGCCAGGTCGGCGTTACGCAGGCCGACCAGCTTGCCCAGGCGTGCGCTGACCTTGTTGACGATCCACCAGCCGACCGCCAGGGTCAGCAGTGCCAGCAGCACACGGCTGCCGTATTCCATGATCAAGGGGATCCAGGTCTGCGACTGGCGGACCAGCTGATCGACTTCAGCGTTCAAATCCATATTTATCTCCTGATGCCGAACGGCAAATACACAGTAAAGCAGGCCGCCAGCGATTCAGCGGCCATGGCCCCCATGGACATCACTGCGCCACCAGGGTTCCGCCACAGCGGCGATCAGTCGCGGAAGTTGTTGAACTGCAGCGGCATGTCGAATTCCTTGGCACGCAATGCAGCAATCGCCTCTTGCAGGTCATCGCGCTTCTTGCCAGTAACACGCACTTGCTCGCCCTGAATGGCAGCCTGGACCTTGAGCTTGGCGTCCTTGATATGAGCGACGATCTTCTTCGCCAGCTCCTTGTCGATGCCTTCGCGGAACTTGGCTTCCTGCTTCATTTCCTTGCCCGAGGCATAGGCGTCTTTGACCTCCAGGCATTTGACGTCGATCTTGCGCTTGACCAGCGCCAGGCGCAGGATCTCGACCATCGCCTCGAGCTGAAACTCGGCCTCGGCGGTCAGCATCACGGTCTGCTCTTTGTCCTTGAACTCGAAGCTACCCTTGCCCTTGAGGTCGTAACGGCGGTCGAGCTCCTTGATGGCGTTTTCGACGGCGTTCTGCACTTCGTGCTTGTCCAGTTCCGATACCACGTCGAACGAAGGCATGGTTGTTCTCCATAAAATGAAAGCGCGCTCAGTCTGCAGATGGAGCGCGTCGGGGTTAGAAGGTTAAAATGCGGGCTCATTATAACGGGTTGCGAAACGCAGATGAGCAGCACCTGGCATATTCTCGGCGCCGGTAGCCTCGGCAGCCTCTGGGCCTGCCGCCTGGCACGGGCAGGCAAGGCGGTACAGCTGATCCTGCGCGATCGGCAACGCTTGCAGGCTTACGAACAGGCCGGTGGCCTGACGCTGGTCGAACAGGACCAGGCGACGCATTACGCAATCCCGGCTGAAACCGCCGAGTCCAGTGGGCCGGTGCACCGCCTGCTGGTGGCCTGCAAAGCCTATGACGCCGCGCCCGCCATCGCCCGCCTGGCGCCACGCCTGGCGGACGGTGCCGAGATCGTGCTGCTGCAAAATGGCCTGGGCAGCCAGGATGAAGTCGCCGACCAGGTCCCGCACACCCGCTGCATCTTTGCCTCCAGTACCGAGGGCGCGTTCCGCGAGGACGACTGGCGGGTGCGCTTTGCCGGCCACGGCTTCAACTGGCTGGGCGACCCGGCCAACCCGGGCATACCTGAATGGTTCGAAGACCTGCACGATGCCGGCATTCCAGGCGAATGGACCGTGGATATTCTCACCCGCCTGTGGCGAAAACTGGCACTCAACTGTGCGATCAACCCGCTGACCGTGCTGCACGACTGCCACAACGGCGGCCTGCTGGCGCACCTGAGCGAGGTCGACGGCTTGAGCGCAGAGCTGGCCCAGCTGCTGCACCGCTGCGGGCAGCCCGAGGCGGCGGAGAACCTCGACGAAGAAGTGCAACGAGTGATCCTGGCCACTTCAGCCAACTACTCTTCCATGTACCAGGACGTACGCGCTGGCCGGCGCACCGAGGTGCACTATCTGCTGGGCCACGCCTGCCGCGCCGCAGCCCGCCACGGCATCGCCCTGCCCCAGCTGGAACGCCTGCACCAGCGCCTGGTCGATAACCTGCGTACGCGCGGTTTGCCCTGCGCCTGACGCGCCCTTTCAACCGGATACGGACATTGCCTTGCCCATGACCTTGCGCCAACGCCTGGAAAACCTCCCGGTCGGGCAGAAGCTGCTGGCGGCCCTGCTGGTGCTGCTGGTGACCATCCTGCTGGTGGCCAACCTGACCTTCATCAGCGCCGCTTACTGGATCACCCAGGAAAGCATGGCGCCACAGGCGTTGCAGACCATCGGCCGACTGGTCGCCAACCCGCAGCTGGCCGCGCGTGCCGGCGACAACCCGGACACCGCCACGGCGTTGCTCAAGGAACTGGACAGCTACACCCCGCTGCGCGCCGCTGCCGTCTACGGAGGCGATGGGCGCCTGCTGGCCCAACTGCAACATGGCGAGCCACTGGCCTTGCCCAAGCGCTACCGCAATATCGACGGCTGGCGCCTGATGGAGTTTCGCAGCACGCAACTCATCCGCATCCCCCGCGAGGCCAGCCCGCCCGCGCACCTGCTGCTGGTGGCCAGCAGCGAATTGCCCATGGCCTTCTACACCGGCACGCTCAGCGCCAGCCTGGCGATCCTGGTGTTCAGCATCCTGCTGTGGCTGGTCATCGCCCGCCAGATCAAGCGCCTGATCACCCAGCCGATCAACCAGCTCGAAGAACTCAGCCGCCAGGTGACCCGTGAAGAGAGCTACGCCCTGCGTGCCAAACGCGGCAACGACGACGAAATCGGCAGCCTGGCCAACGCCTTCAACACCATGCTCTCGCGCATCGAAGCGCGCGAGCAGCAGCTCAAGCGCACCCGCGACGAGTTCCAGGACGCGTACGACCAAGCCCAGGGCCTGGCCGAAGAAACCCGCCATACCAACCGCAAGCTGGAGCTGGAAGTCCAGGTGCGCAGCAAGATCGAGAAAAAGCTAACCGGCTTTCAGAACTACCTCAACAGCATCATCGACTCCATGCCCTCGGCACTGATCGCCCTCGATGAACAGCTCTATGTGACCCAGTGGAACCACGAAGCCACGGTACTCTCCGGCACACCACTGGATGAGGCGCTGAACCAGCCAATCTTCATCGCCTTCGAGCCGCTCAAACCGTTTCTGCCCCAGCTCAAGGAAACGGTGGAAAAACACCGCGTGGCGAAAATCGAGCGGGTCACCTGGCCCAAGGACGACGAGCCGCGCCATTACGCGTTGACCTTTTACCCGTTAATGGGCGGTGGCGGCCGTGGCGTGGTCATCCGCATCGACGACATCACCCAGCGTCTGTCTTTGGAAGAGATGATGGTGCAGTCGGAAAAAATGCTCTCGGTCGGCGGCCTCGCCGCAGGCATGGCGCACGAGATCAACAACCCGCTGGGGGCGATCCTGCACAACGTGCAGAACATTCGTCGACGCCTGTCGCCTGAGCTGCCGCGCAACCAGGAACAGGCCAGCGAACTGGGCATCGAGCTGCCGGTGGTCAACCGTTACCTGGAAAGCCGCGAGGTACCGCAACTGCTCGATGGCATTCAGCAGGCCGGCGCCCGGGCTGCCAAGATCGTCACCCACATGCTCAGCTTCAGCCGCCGCAGCAACCGCCAGCTGGTCCCCTGCGACCTGCCCGCACTGATCGACCAGGCCGTGGAAATCGCCGGCAATGACTTCGACCTGACCATCGGTTTCGACTTCAAGGGCCAAGCCATCGTCCGCCAGTTCGACCCCAACCTGGGCCCTGTGCCGTGCACCGCCAACGAGCTGGAACAAGTGCTGCTGAACCTGCTGAAAAACGCCGCCCAGGCCATTCACCAACGACCGCAAAATGGCGAGCCTGGGCGAATTACCCTGCGCACCAGACTGAGCCCGCCGTGGGCGGAAATCCAGGTCGAGGACAACGGCGTCGGCATGCCCGAGGCAGTGCGCAAACGCACCTTCGAGCCGTTCTTCACCACCAAGGAAATCGGCCAAGGCACCGGCCTTGGGCTATCGGTTTCGTACTTCATCATCACCAACAACCACAAGGGGCAGATGGAAGTTCAGTCCACGCCCGGCCAGGGCACCTGCTTCACCCTGCGACTGCCCCTCGGCCAGCCGGCAGCACCGGCGCCGACCCACACGGAGACCTGACATGGGCTATCGCCTGTCGAAAATCTACACCCGCACCGGCGACAAGGGCGAAACCGGCCTGGGAGACGGGCGCCGAGTGCCCAAGGACCATCCCCGGATCGAAGCGATTGGTGAGGTGGATAGCCTCAACAGCCAACTCGGACTGCTGCTGGCGGGCCTGGCCGAGCAGGGATTGGATGAGGTGAGTGAGGTGCTCGCGCCTTGCCAGCACCGCTTGTTCGACCTGGGTGGCGAGCTGGCGATGCCGAGTTACCAGGCGTTGAACCTCAGTGAAGTAGAACGCCTGGAGGCCGCCATCGATGTGTGGAACGAAGAGCTGGGGCCGCTGAAGAACTTCATCTTGCCCAGTGGCTCAGCGCTGATTGCTCAGGCACATGTGTGTCGCAGCCTGGCGCGCAGTGCGGAGCGGCGTTGTCAGCAGTTGAATGCTGTGGAACCGCTGGAGGGGGTTGGATTGGCTTACATCAACCGTCTCTCGGATCTGCTGTTCGTGGCGGCGCGGATCATCGGGCGGCGGCAAGCTATTGCTGAAGTGCTTTGGCAGCCGTGCGCTAAACCTGACGATCAAAGAAAATAGCGAATTTTCCTACGATTCTTTGGGGCGTTTCACGGGAGATTCTTCGCAACACCATCAGTAAGCTCTTTGTCTCATACCAGAGTTACCACCCTTAACCCAGGTGGTAACGGGACAAGGAGCCCCCCATGCCGAATAGCAACATGGTTTCCCGTGCCGTCTCTCGCCCTGCCTGCAGCGCTCGAATTCCCATTCTGCCGATTCGCTACGCCGTAGTACCCAAGGCAGTCGACGCGCCTTACTTTCGCTATGCCGACGCCGGCTTCGCCCTGGAGCAAGGCTTCCCCTCACTGCATCAAAGCGCCTACACCCTCCGCGCCCTGCGCGCCGGGTATGTCTATGTCTTCATGGCAGGGCCTTGCGGCGAGAAACTGGTCATCCACGAACATGACGGCGCGGGGCGCTATAAAGAACTGCGCTACAACGGCCTTGAGCAGTACCACCGACGGGACAGGTACATCAGCGGCGCATCCTCAGGTTGGGTCTGGGCTGATACCTATCAGGACACCGCCGGTGAAGTGTGGATCGGCTACAGCTCCCATTTGTGGAGCAATGCGATGACTGCACGGATCATGGCTTCGGCGGCGGTACGCCGCCGCCATATGCAGGCGTTGGACATTCCTGAGCTAATTGCCGGCGAGCCAACAAACTCCGGCCAGGCCCATGTGCTGCCTGTCAGCGCCCTGCGCACCTGGGTCGAGGACTTCAAGCCCGATGCGCTGCGCATGAGCCTGGACTGGAGCAGCCACCCATGCCCGGAAATAATGCCCTGCGGCACTCTAGCCAGCATGGCGCGTCATTACCCCGCCACACAACCGCGTGTCCCTGCGGTTGTCGCACTGTATGACGCTGAAGGCATCTCGATGGACCTGGGGCTGTCGGCCAATGCCTATCAGCACGCCATGCGCGACCCCGCCGCACCCGACCCAAGCCGCCATGCGTTCGGCGGCCCGCCAGAGAGCCAGGAGAAGGTGCCCGTTTGTTACCGATACGATGTGGAGCGCATCTGCAAGCAAAGCAAGGACTACCACCACAAGAGCATCGTGGCCGCATTGCTGGAAAAAACCCTGCATACGCTCTACCCAGCCAATGCGCCGGATGTGGAGTACGAGGCAAGCGTACGCGCGGCAAATAGCGATCAATCGATAGGCTTGGCACGCTACGAAGCCCTGACTGACGAGCACTACTCACCGCAAGGTGCCCGGCTGGGGCAACGCATCGACAGCGCGCTTTTCCACGCCTTCATCGCCGAGCGCGAAGCGCAGCAACAAGTGCTAGCCGACTTGCAGATGCAGGCATTGCTGGCCAGCGTGGACCATGACGCCTGGCTGGCGTCCGCCGAAGGCCGGCATGTCGACGACCCCCGATCACTGGCAGCCGTTATTGCCGGTTACGATCGCGACAACTACTCCAGCGCCCTTGGGCTGGAGATGAGCCTGGCATTGATGCTCGGCAGCATGAGCCAACCTGTCCCCGGCGCCGAAGACCAGGATCTGCGGTTTGAGCGGCTGGAGAAATGGCTCGATCAGCATGACAGCCCTTTGTACCTGGCGCTCGCTCCGTTCAATCCGTTCAAAGACAGGGCCGATGCTGCCGGTACGCTGATCGGGGCTTCGGACAGCACCATCGAAGTGCTGGAGGGACGCTTCCCGGCAATCGCTGACATAACCGACCTCACGGCTCAGGCGGTGCATACGGTGGTGCTCAAACGCTTGAACGGCAAGGCCCGCTGGGATGCCAGCCACTCTTTTCAGCAGCGGATACTGGCCGCCGCGCAGGAGGCCAATGCCGAAAAGGCGCTAGGCCTGTTGAGTACGCGTTACAAGATTACCGGCCAAGCCATACGTGAAAGCGCACTTAGCCAGACAGTGACTGAATTTATCGACTCAGGCATGGCGCAGATAGAAGAGTCGAAGAAGTTGCTAATTAGTGGCAGCCGCACGGTGACGCTGGAAATGACCACGACACAGACGGTGAAACCCAAGATTGCGTCGATAGTGCGTTCAGTTGCAGGCGCTGGAGCGAACGCTGGGATGCTCTGGCTGAACATAGTCAATTTGAAAGTTGCTTACGCGAACGTGCAGAAGAGTCAGGCTCCGGAATATACGACAGCTTTCGCCTCAGCCATTTTCGGCGTAATAGGCTCGCTAAGTGCGACCCTCGTCACTACCCGCGCGGCGCAGAAGGCGATTGTGGTGAAACTAACTAGCTCAGCGCCGGGCATGGCCTTCGGCAACGGGCTTGTCAAGTTCGCGAGCAGTAACCTTTTCGCGCGCATTACGGGCTACCCGGCCATCCTTTTAGGATTAGCCTCCGATGCTTTAAAAATTCAAAGGCAATTAGAAAATGGGGATGCTATTGCCGCAGGGTATACATTGCTTTCAGCCCTTGCGATTTCAATCGGTTCCGGAGCAATGCTAGAAGGAAGTCTAGCAATACGCGGAGCCACAATTGTAATCCCGTTTGCCGGATGGCGTGCGATCGCAATTGCTGCAGTGGGAGCGATCGTTCTTGTAGCAGGCCTGGCTTTGCAAGCCAAAGGTAGTGAGCGGCTCCATAGCCCATTGGAATTATGGACCGCCAGGAGTGTGTTCGGAACTCGTAGAAACGATGGTGAAGAACGTCAAGATCTAACACTCGACTCGTTTGGTAACCTTCCTGGCTTCGAAAGTCTTGCTTATGAAATCAAGAACTGGTACTCCGTCTATTACATGCCCTTGAAAATATCCGGCGACCAGGCAAGAGAACTAGGGTTGGCAGATTTCACTAGCGGAATTCAGAACACCACACGCTGGGCACATCCCGATTGGGGAACCATTGTTCAAACCGGCATCGAACACTCACAGAATCGTGGAGAAATAACAGTTTTCCTGCGTGGCTTCCTACTTGGCCAGAGCACATGGTCACCGACAACAATCCAAATAAAATCACTCACAAAAAAAACCGAAACATTAAAAATATCACCCACCTGCATTTTTACTCAAGGGGGGTTGCTCCTCAACTTCAGGACACAACTTCCTCCAGGAAGCACGCTGAGCCTTACAATCGAATACTATCCAAACACAGGCATTAACGATGAAAACAAATCATCTGCCACACTGAAAGTGAGTGCACACTCATGAGAATTGACTGGATATTCCCCAACAAATCCAACCCATCGATTTCGCCTGCCATCAAGGACCAACTGGCAACGGTAAATAATAATTTACTATGCCTACGAAACCCTTGGATTTCAGACTCTATATTGATGGGCAAAATCTATGCATCATCAACTTGCACACTCATAATCCTACAAATCTATCTCTGGCACGACTCTGACATATGGCACCTCAAAACCTCTATCGAGATCTGCCTTGCAATCGGATTAATTATTTTGCCTTTTGTTGCAGCACCTTTTCTTTGGTACAGAATTTTCCTTATCAAAAGTCTCTCCCACTTCTACTTTGACCGTACAACACAAACCATAATAATCATGGGAAGCAAAAAAACCACAACTTGGAATTGGAACAAATGTATAGGCGGCTTCCTTCAAAAAACCGAGTTCAGCGGCAGTGCCTTCAGCATCAGCTATGCCCTGGCAATCGCCCAACGCCCTGGAAATGGCAAGATCAAGCCAACGGACGCAATCTGGTTCCCTACCAACCAGCCCACTGAGTGCGATCCGATCTATGCACAAGAACTGTGGGAATACATCAACCAGTTCATGAACAAGGGCGCCGATAAACTGCCACCCCCCGGTGAGCCAAACTGGTGGCTCATCCCTCTGAACACGATTTGCCTGACACCGAAACAGGCGTGGCGTCATTACGCCCCCTGGCGCACCGGCGAGCGCGGTGAATTGCAGGGCAAGAAAAACTGGATGCTGCCGCTCTGGCTGGTGCTCTTCCCTTACAACATGTTTGTAGCGCTGTGCTGGTGCGCGACTTGCTGGATGTTCAACGTCAAGAGCCCGCCCCCTCCGATTTAAGAGCTTCTGCTTGCATCGAAAACCTGGCGGCCCGGCGAAATGGTCAGATTAATGATCACGTCATCACCGGGCGACGGCAAGCTGTGCCTGAACTACTTTGGCAGCCGTGCGAAAGACCTGACGATCAAGCCAATAGCGAATTTTCCTACGATTTTTTAAGGCGTTTTGCGAGGGATTCTTCGCGACACCAACAGTAAGCTCTTTGTCTCATACCAGAGTTACCACCCTTAACCCAGGTGGTAACAGGACAAGGAGCCCCTCATGCCGAATAGCAACACCCGTACCGTCTCTCGCCCTGCCTGAAGTTCCGGACAATCGAATACCAACCTAAAAAAGGTATCGAAGAAAACATCGCATCCGCAACTCTAACACTGAGCGCCCACTCATGAGCATTGACTGGATATTCCCAAACAAACCGAACCCATCGATCTCACCTGCCATTAACGACCAACTGGTGAAATTAACCGATAAATCCCTTTGCTTACGCAATCCTTGGATTCCTGATTCTGTGTTGATGGGAAAAATGTACGCAGCATCAACATTCTTCCTTATCATTTTACAAACCTACCTCTGGCATGACTCACATATATGGCGGCCTGAAACCTTCCACGCCCCTCTCGCAGCAGCAACGATTATTGCACCATTTTTTGCAACACCTTTTCTTTGGTATCGACTTTTCCTTATCAAAAGGCTCACCCACTTCTACTTTGACCGCACAACAAAAACCATAATAATCATGGGAAGCAAAAAAACCACAACATGGAATTGGAACAAATGCATAGGCGGCTTCCTTCAAAAAACCGAGTTCAGCGGCAGTGCCTTCAGCATCAGCTATGCCCTGGCAATCGCCCAACGCCCTGAAGATGGCAAAATCAAGCCAACGGACGCAATCTGGTTCCCTACCAACGAGCCCACTGAGTGCGACCCGGTCTATGCACAGGAATTGTGGGAATACATCTACCAATTCATGAACAAGGGCCCCGATAAACTGCCCCCACCCGGAGAGCCAAACTGGTGGTACATCCCTCTGAACACGATTTGCCTGACCCCGAAACAGGCATGGCGTCATTACGCCCCCTGGCGCACCGGAGAGCCCGGTGAATTGCAGGGTAAGAAAAATTGGATGCTGCCCTTCTGGCTGGTGCTTTCCCCTTACAACATGTTTGTAGCGCTGTGTTGGTGCGCGACTTGCTGGATGTTCAACGTCAAGAGCCCACCCCCACCGGCTTGAGAGCTTCTCCTTGCATGAAAAGTCGGACAGCCCGGCGCAAAATTGTCAGATTAATAATCACGCCATCATCGAGCGATGGCGGCAGCCGCGTGCGAAACCTGACGACCAAAGCAAATAGCGAATTTTCCTACGATCCTTTAAGGCATTTCACGGGAGATTCTTCGCGACTCCAACTTTAAGCTCTTTGTCTCATTACGGGCATCGACGAACAACATATATCATTGGTAACTCTGGAACTGAGCGCGCACGCATGAGCATTCACTGGATATTTTCAAACAAGCCCAATTCAAAGATTTCGCCTGCCATCAACGATCAGTTAGTTACAGTAGATGATGAATTTTTGGGCTTGCGAAACCCCTGGATTCCAGATTCAGTACTAATGGGGAAAATGTACGCATCATCAACCTTTGCTCTGATCATTATGCAGATTTGTCTCTGGCATGACTCAGACATATGGCACTTCAATGACATCATTGACATCCAGCTTGCCATCATTAATATCATTGCACCGTTTTTCGCCGCACCTTTCCTATGGTATCGAATATTTCTAATCAAAAGACTTTCACACCTATACTTCGATCGCCACTCCAAAACCATTATTTACAAGCGAAATAAAAACATTCTGACATTCGACTGGAATAAATGTGTAGGTGGTTTTTTTCAGAAAACTGAATTTGGCGGAAACTCCGTCAGCATTGAGTACGGGTTAGCCATCGCTGAACGCCCTGACGAAGGCAAGATAAAAAAGAAAGATGCTATATGGTTCCCTACCAACGAACCCACAGAGTGCAACCCCATCTACGCACAGGAAGTCTGGGAATACATCTGTCAATTCATGGACCACGGCCCAGACAAACTGCCCCCACCCAAAGAGCCGAACTGGTGGTACATCCCTCTGAACACGATTTGCCTGACACCGAAACAGGCGTGGCGCCATTACGCCCCCTGGCGCACCGGCGAGCGCGGTGAATTGCAGGGCAAGAAAAACTGGATGCTGCCGCTCTGGCTGGTGCTCTTCCCTTACAACATGTTTGTAGCGCTGTGCTGGTGCGCGACTTGCTGGATGTTCAAGGTCAAGAGTCCAACCCCACCGGTTTGAAAGCCACCACTTGCAACAAAAGCCTGACAGCCCAACGCCGCTGTCAGGCTAATGAGTCAGTCAGGCCTCAGGCCAGAACGCCCGAATCCCGGCAACGCCCTGCGCCCCAGCTTCCCAGGCGCGCTCACGCTCACCCGGCCCTACCCCACCCAGCAAGAACACCGGATGGCTGAAGCCTGCAATCAACCGCTGCGCCTCATCCCAACCCAGCGGTACGGCCTCGGGATGCGTTTGGGTAGCCTGCACCGGCGACAGGGTGACGAAATCCACGCCCATCTGCTCGGCCAGCGCCAGCTCTTCTGCGTTATGACAGGAGGCCGCCAGCCACCGCTCTTTCGGGAATGGCCGGCCCTTGGCCGCGTATTTGCGCAATTGCGCTGCTGTCAGGTGCCAACCGGCGGACGGGAAATCACCCAGCCACTCCAGCGGCCCTTTGAGCATCAGCTGCGCCTTGCCGCCACACAGGCCTACCGCATCCACCGCGACGTCACGGTATTTGGGATCGTACATGTCCGGGGCACGTAGCTGGATCAGGCGAATACCACTGGCCACCGCCCTTTGAATGCCTTTGAGCATCTCGGGCACTTCCAGGCCATCCGGGGTAATCAGGTACTGATCCGGCAGGCGCGCTGCGGCCACGATTGGCTGGTTGGCCTCGGGGAATTCGTATTGCGCCAAGTCCCGTGGCGACACCCAGGCCAGCGGCTGGCCTTCGGCGCCGTGGGGTTCGCCAGTGAACGCCTCGACCTCGCGGACATCCAGCAACACCTGTTTGTCCGGGTAGTCATGGCTGACCTTGATCAGCGCCCGCGAACGGCTCACTTCGATACCCAGCTCCTCGCGAAGTTCTCGGGCCAGCGCCGCCTCGACGCTTTCGCCCTCCTCCACCTTGCCACCAGGGAACTCCCACAAACCGCCCTGGTGCTGGCTGTCAGCACGTCGGGCAATGAGGATGCGGCCATCGTTACCACGAATGACCGCTGCTGCTACATGAATCCGTTTCACCCTTCACGCTCCGCCAAGCCAGCTTGCTGCCAGGCCTGGAAGGCTGGCCACTGGTAAATGGTCTCGATATAAGTGGCCGCCTCCGCGGGCACTTCCACCCGGTAACTGCGCAGACGCACGGCCACCGGCGCGAAGAAAGCATCGGCCAGGGTCGGCTTGCCGAACAGGAACGGCCCGCTGTCTTTGGCCACCAGACGGCATTCGGACCACAGCGCGACGATGCGGTCGATGTCTATCTGCACGTCCAAGGCAATAGTCTCCAACGCTTCATCCCGCGACAGGTCGAACGGCATCTCCCCGCGCAGGGCGGCGAAGCCACTGTGCATCTGCGCGCACGCCGAACGCGCCTGGGCGCGGGCGGCTACATCAGCGGGCCACAGTTGGGCCTCGGGGTGGCATTCATTGAGGTATTCGGCGATGGCCAGGGAGTCGGCGATCACACCGTGCTCAGTCTTGAGCAGCGGCACCTTGCCGGTGGAGGAGAATGCGAGGATGCGTTGGCGGGTGTCGGGCTGGCGGAGTTTGATCAGGGTTTCTTCATAGGGTACGCCGGCCAGTTCAAGGGCCAGGGCGCCGCGTAGCGACCAGGAAGAATACAGCTTGTCGCCGATGATCAGGTGATAGCTCATGGGTCGGCTCCATGTTTCTGAAATTTGGGGCTGCTTTGCAGCCCTTCGCGGGGCAAGCCCGCTCCCACAGGTACTCAACTGTTCTCCAGAGCAGTGTTGTACCTGTGGGAGCGGGCTTGCCCCGCGAAAGGGCCCTCGAATCAGGTACGGTATTCGGCGTTGATCTTCACGTACTCGTGGGACAGGTCGGTAGTCCAGATGGTTTCGCTGCACTGGCCGCGACCCAGGTCGATACGGATGGTGATCTCTTCCTGGGCCATCACCGCCGAACCCTGCGCCTCGGTATAGCTCGGGCTGCGGCCGCCTTGGCTGGCGATGCAGACGCTGTCGAGGTAGACGTCGATCAGGCTGACATCCAGCTCCGGCACACCCGCGCGACCGACTGCAGCCAGGATACGGCCCCAGTTCGGGTCGGAGGCAAACAGCGCGGTCTTGATCAGCGGCGAGTGGGCGACAGCGTATCCGACGTCCAGGCACTCCTGATGATTGCCACCGCCATTGACCTGCACGGTGACGAACTTGGTGGCGCCTTCGCCATCACGGACGATGGCCTGGGCCACTTCCATGCACACTTCGAATACGGCTTTCTTTAACGCTTCGAATAGTGCGCCGCTGGCTTCGGTGACCTCCGGCAGGTTGGCCTTGCCGGTGGCGATCAGCATGCAGCAGTCGTTGGTCGAGGTGTCGCCATCGATGGTGATGCGGTTGAACGACTTGTTCGCGCCGTCGAGCATCAGGTCCTTGAGCACCTGGGGGGCGACTTTGGCGTCGGTGGCGATGTAGCCGAGCATGGTGGCCATGTTCGGGCGGATCATGCCGGCGCCTTTGCTGATACCGGTCACGGTGACGGTCACGCCGTCGTGCTGGAACTGGCGGCTGGCACCTTTGGGCAGGGTGTCGGTGGTCATGATGCCGGTGGCGGCTTCGGCCCAGTTGTTTTCCGACAGGTCGTCCAGCGCGGCTTGCAGGGCACCTTCGATCTTCTCGACGGGCAGCGGCTCACCGATCACGCCGGTGGAGAACGGCAGCACCGCTTCGGCAGGGACGCCGGTCAGCTCGGCCAGCTTGGCGCAGGTACGCTCGGCGGCGGCCAGGCCTGGGGCGCCGGTGCCGGCATTGGCATTGCCGGTGTTGGTCAGCAGGTAGCGCACGGTGCCCTGAACGCGTTGCTTGGACAGGATCACCGGGGCGGCGCAGAACGCATTGAGGGTGAACACGCCAGCCACGCTGGAACCTTCGGCGCAGCGCATGACCACTACATCCTTGCGCCCTGGGCGCTTGATGCCGGCAGAAGCGATGCCGAGTTCAAAACCCGGAACCGGGTGCAGGGTGGGCAAAGGACCAAGACCAACAGCCATTAGAGCGCTCCTAGAAAATCGGGGAAATATTGATGGTAGAGCGGGGCCGCTTCGCGGCCCATTCGCGGCACAAGGCCGCTCCCACAAGGGCAACCGCGCAGACCCTGTGGGAGCGGCCTTGTGCCGCGAATGGGCCGCGCAGCGGCCCCCGGTGTTGTCACGTTACTGCGAGTGGATCAGATCATTCAATCTGACCATGGCAATGCTTGAATTTCTTGCCCGAACCACACCAGCACGGCTCGTTGCGGCCGAGCTTCTGGTCGTTGCGCACGGGGGCAGCGGCTACCGCCACTTCAGCGCCCTCCTCGCTCAACTGCTCGCTCTCCAGTCCCGGCGCCGGGGCATGCTGGAACTGCATGCGGCTCGCCAGCTCTTCGGCTTCGCGGCGCAGGCGGGCTTCTTCTTCGATCGGGTCCTCGCGGCGGACCTGAACGTGCGAGAGCACGCGGATAGTGTCGCGCTTGATCGACTCGAGCAGCTCCTGGAACAGGCTGAAGGATTCGCGCTTGTACTCCTGCTTCGGGTTCTTCTGCGCATAACCGCGCAGGTGAATGCCGTGACGCAGGTGGTCCATGGTCGACAGGTGGTCTTTCCACAGGTCGTCCAGCACGCGCAGCAAGATCTGCTTCTCGAAGGTACGCAGAGCGTCGATGCCGGCCTGGTCTTCCTTCTCGGTATACGCCTCGGTGATTTCCTTCAACAGGCGCTCGCGCAGGGTCTCCTCGTAGAGGTGATCGTCCTCGTCGAGCCACTGCTGGATTGGCAGTTTCATGGCGAAGTCGCTGGACAACGCGGCTTCGAGGCCGGCCACATCCCACTGCTCGGGCAGCGACTGTGGCGGAATGTGCTGGCTGATGGTGGCATCGAGCACTTCCTTGCGGAACTCCTCGATGGTGTCACCGATGTTCTCTGCAGCCAGCAGGCTGTTGCGCATGTGGTAGATCACCTTGCGCTGTTCGTTGGCCACGTCATCGTATTCGAGCAGCTGCTTACGAATATCGAAGTTGCGGCCTTCGACTTTGCGCTGGGCCTTTTCGATGGCATTGGTGACCATGCGGTGCTCGATGGCCTCGCCGGATTGCATGCCCAGCGCCTTCATGAAGTTCTTCACCCGGTCGGAGGCGAAGATACGCATCAGGCTGTCTTCCAGGGACAGGTAGAAACGGCTGGAACCCGGGTCACCCTGACGGCCGGAGCGGCCACGCAGCTGGTTGTCGATACGGCGCGATTCGTGGCGCTCGGAGGCGATCACGTGCAGACCACCCGCCTCGATTACCTGTTGGTGACGCTTCTGCCAGTCAGCTTTGATCTGGGCGATCTGCTCGGCGCTCGGGCTTTCCAAGGCAGCCACTTCAGCTTCCCAGTTACCGCCCAGGAGAATGTCGGTACCACGGCCGGCCATGTTGGTGGCGATGGTCAGCGCTCCTGGGGCACCGGCTTGCGCGATGATCTCGGCTTCCTTCTCGTGGTACTTGGCGTTCAGTACCTTGTGGTCGATCCCTTCTTTCTGCAGCAGGTTCGACATGTGCTCGGAGGTTTCGATGGTCGCCGTACCCACCAGGATCGGACGACCTTGAGTCATGCTTTCCTTGATGTCGGCGATGATCGCGGCGTATTTCTCGTCAGCGGTCAGGTACACCAGGTCGTTGAAGTCCTTACGCGCCAGCGGCTTGTTCGGCGGGATGACCATCACATTGAGGCCGTAGATCGACTGGAATTCGAACGCTTCGGTGTCGGCGGTACCGGTCATGCCGGACAGCTTGGTGTACAGGCGGAAGTAGTTCTGGAAAGTGGTCGAGGCCAGGGTCTGGCTCTCGGCCTGGATGTTCAGGTTCTCTTTCGCTTCGATGGCCTGGTGCAGGCCTTCGGACAAGCGACGGCCGGGCATGGTACGGCCAGTGTGTTCGTCGATCAGCAGGACCTGGCCTTCCTGGACGATGTACTCGACGTTGCGGTGGAACAGTTTGTGCGCGCGCAGGCCGGCGTAAACGTGGGTCAGCAGGCCCAGGTTGTGCGCCGAGTAGAGGCTCTCGCCCTCGGCCAGCAAGCCAGCCTGGGTGAGCATCTCTTCGATGAACTGGTGACCGGCTTCGTTGAGCTCGACCTGACGGCTCTTCTCGTCGATGGTGAAGTGGCCTTCCTGGGTGACCTGGCCTTCGACTTCTTCGATGTGCTGGGTCAGGCGCGGGATCAGGCGGTTGATCTCGATGTACAGCTTGGAGCTGTCTTCAGCCTGGCCGGAGATGATCAACGGGGTTCGCGCTTCGTCGATAAGGATCGAGTCGACTTCGTCGATGACCGAGAAGTTGAGTTCACGCTGGAACTTCTCTTCCTGGCTGAACGCCATGTTGTCGCGCAGGTAATCGAAACCGAATTCGTTGTTGGTGCCGTAGGTGATGTCGGACGCATACGCGGCGCGCTTTTCTTCCGGCGGCTGGAACGCCGAGACGATACCTACGGACAGGCCGAGGAATTCGTACAGCGGGCGCATCCAGTTGGCGTCACGGCGGGCCAGGTAGTCGTTGACGGTGACCACGTGCACGCCTTTACCGGACAAGGCATTGAGGTAGACGGCCAGGGTACCGACCAAGGTCTTGCCTTCACCGGTGCGCATTTCTGCGATCATGCCCTCGTGCAGGGTCATGCCGCCGATCAGCTGCACGTCGAAGTGGCGCATGCCCATTACGCGCTTGCCGGCCTCACGGGCCACGGCGAAGGCTTCAGGCAGCAGTTGGTCCAGTGTCTCGCCTTTGGCCAGGCGCTCCTTGAACTCTGCGGTCTTGGCGCGCAGTTGCTCATCGGAGAGGGCGACCATTTTCTCTTCGAAGGCATTGACGATATTCACCGTCTTGAGCATGCGTTTGACTTCACGCTCGTTCTTGCTTCCAAAAAGTTTCTTTAACAAAGGCGCAAACATATCGGCAGGATCTTCCACACGTAGGGATGGAGGGCGGCCCCATGAGTCGCCCGTGCAGCCCTGAGGCCGCATGCGAACGAGCATTCTACCCGGAAACGATGGTGAGGAAAGTGGTCGATTGCCACGATGCTGGCACAGCGCTTGGGTGGGGGCGTTTGTATGATTGGGGCATTTTCCCCGAGTTCAACCCAGAGCATGATGAAACGTATCGAGAATGAGTCTCGCCAGTACCGGCCTCTTCGCGGGGCAAGCCGGATCGCCGGACCGCCGCTCCCACAATATCTCCGTCGAACTCCAGACTGTGGGAGCGGGCTTGCCCCGCGAAGGGCCGGCAAGATCGCTAGAGATGTTAGACTGCCGATCTTGTAACTTCCTGCGTACCCCATGGCCTACAAACCCTCCCCCGCCCAGCCGCCTTCAGCGCTGTTGCGCCAGGTCCGCCCGCTGCGCCTGCTGCTCAACCAGGCCGAGCGCCTGGAGCACCTGCAACGCCTACTGGAAAGCCAGCTGCAACCGGCTGCCCGCGAGCATTGCCATGTGGCGTCGTGGCGCGATGGGACCTTGCTGCTGGTGGTCACCGACGGGCACTGGGCCACGCGTCTGCGCTACCAGCAGAAGCGCTTGCTGGCCGCCTTGCAGGCCATGGAGGCATTCGGCAACCTGCGGCGAATCCTGTTCAAAGTGCAGCCGCCACTGGTACCGGCCAAGCGTGGCGGGCATGCCGCCGAGTTGTCGAACAGCGCTGCCGAGAACCTGCGCGATACCGCTGAGGGCATCACCGACCCCAAGCTACGCGCCGCTCTGGAACGCCTGGCAGGTCACGCCAAACACAAGCCATAAAAAAGGCCACCCGAAGGTGGCCTCAATGAACTAGAGAGTGTTCGAACTTACACGGCCGCAACAGGGCGCATGTATGAGATCGGCGCCGTGCTGGCATCTTCGAACGTGACCACTTCCCAGGCATCGGTTTCTTTGATGAGCTTGCGCAGCAGCTGGTTGTTCAGCGAGTGCCCGGACTTGTAGCCCTTGAACTCGCCGATCAGGCTGTTGCCCAGCAGGTAGAGGTCGCCGATGGCGTCGAGGATCTTGTGCTTGACGAATTCGTCTTCGGAGCGAAGGCCGTCTTCATTCAATACACCGGTCTCGTCGACGACGATGGCGTTCTCGACACTGCCGCCCAGCGCAAGGTTGTGCTTGCGCAGGTACTCGATGTCACGCATGAAACCGAAGGTACGGGCGCGGCTGACTTCCTTGACGAACGAGGTGCTCGAAAAGTCGACGACAGCGCTCTGGGTCTGGCCCTTGAGGACCGGGTGATCGAAGTCGATCTCGAAGCTCACCTTGAAGCCTTCGAACGGCAGGAAAGTGGCGCGCTTGTCGCCCTCTTCCACTGTCACTTCGCGCAGGATGCGGATGAACTTCTTGGCTGCGTCCTGTTCTTCCAGGCCGGCAGACTGAATCAGGAATACGAAGGGACCGGCGCTGCCATCCATGATCGGAACTTCCGAGGCGGAGAGCTCGACGTAGGCGTTATCGATGCCCAGACCCGCCATGGCGGAGAGCAGGTGCTCGACGGTATCGACCTTGACGTCACCGTTGACCAGTGTGGTGGACATGGTGGTCTCACCGACGTTGGCCGCACGTGCCGGGATCTCGACCACAGGGTCGAGGTCGGCGCGACGGAAGACGATGCCGGTATCGACAGGCGCAGGCTTGAGGGTCAGGTAGACCTTCTCCCCGGAGTGCAGGCCGACGCCTGTGGCACGGATGGTATTCTTCAGGGTGCGTTGTCTAATCATGGCATTGGCCGCTTCATCGCTAATTGCGAACAGGTATCAACAAAGGCTAAGGATAATACCAGACCCCGCCTTTGCTGAACACCAATCACCCTTATACCCCTGATAAATTCCATTAATCAGCCTGACGACGCAGGAAGGCTGGGATATCCAGGTAGTCCAGATCATCCTGAGGGTTGAGTTTAGCTGCCGCCGCGGCGCCTGCATGGGCCTGGTTGCGCATCACGGTCGGACGCTCCAGGTCACGGTAGTTCACTGCTGGCTGCTCCTGACGAACCGGTGCCGGATTGGAGGCCTCGTACGCCTGCTGCGCGGTCTGCAGGGTGTTGTCGACCACCTTGACCGGCTTCTCGATGCGCGCGCCCAGGCCAGTGGCGACCACGGTCACGTGCAGTTCGTCGCGCATGTCCGGATCGATCACGGTGCCGACCTTGACCATCGCGTGGTCGGAGGCGAAGGCTTCGATGATGCTACCGACGTCGGAGTACTCACCCAGCGACAGGTCAGGGCCTGCGGTGATGTTCACCAGGATGCCGCGGGCGCCCTGCAGGTTGACATCTTCGAGCAGCGGGTTGCGAATTGCCGCTTCGGTGGCTTCGCGCGCGCGGTTCGGGCCGCTGGCGCAACCGGTACCCATCATCGCCATGCCCATCTCGCCCATCACGGTGCGCACGTCGGCGAAGTCGACGTTGATCATGCCTGGACGCTTGATGATGTCGGAGATACCGCGAACGGCGCCGGCCAGTACATCGTCAGCCTTGGCGAAGGCGGACAGCAGGCTTGCATCCTTGCCCAGGATGGTCAGCAGCTTCTCGTTGGGGATGGTGATCAGCGAGTCGACGCTCTCGGCCAGCATGCGGATGCCTTCATCGGCGATCTGCATACGTTTGCGGCCTTCGAACGGGAACGGGCGGGTCACCACGGCGACGGTGAGAATGCCCATTTCCTTCGCCACTTCGGCGATGATCGGTGCAGCACCGGTACCAGTACCGCCACCCATGCCTGTGGTGATGAACACCATGTTGGTGCCTTGCAGCACTTCGGCGATGCGCTCACGGTCTTCCAGCGCGGCCTGACGGCCGACTTCCGGATTGGCACCGGCACCCAGACCCTTGGTTACGCCGGTACCCAGTTGCAGGATGGTGCGTGCGCCAATGCTTTTCAGCGCCTGGGCATCGGTGTTGGCGCAGATGAACTCGACGCCTTCGATGCTGCTCTTCACCATGTGGTTGACGGCGTTGCCGCCGCCACCGCCGACGCCGATCACCTTGATGACCGGGCTTTGCGGGACGTTGTCTACGAGCTCGAACATTTTCCCTCTCCTTACAGTTCTCTAGTTGTCGCGCCTACCACTACTGCTTTGAAACTTAGAAGTTGCCCTGGACCCACCGCTTGAAGCGCTCAAGCACTGGGGCCTTCGGTTCATCGCCATAGCTGTTGCTGCTGCTGTTGCTATTACCGGTCAGGACCAGGTCCTCGGACTGCTTGAGCAGGCCGTAGGTGAGCAAGCCCACGCCGGTGGAATAGATCGGGTTGCGCACCACGTCGCTCAGCCCCCGAACACTGTGCGGTACGCCCAGGCGTACCGGCATGTGGAAGATTTCCTCGGCCAATTCCACGGCACCTTCCATCTTCGCGGTGCCGCCGGTGAGGACGATGCCGGCTGGCACCAGGTCCTCGTAGCCGCTGCGGCGCAGCTCGGCCTGAATCAGGGTGAAGAGCTCGTCGTAACGTGGCTCCACCACCTCGGCCAGGGCCTGGCGCGACAGCTCGCGCGGCGGACGGTCGCCCACGCTCGGCACCTTGATGGTCTCGCCGGCGCCGGCCAGTTTGGCCAGGGCGCAGGCGTAGCGGATCTTGATTTCCTCGGCATACTGGGTCGGCGTACGCAGGGCCATGGCGATGTCGTTGGTCACCTGGTCGCCGGCAATCGGGATGACCGCGGTGTGACGGATCGCGCCTTCGGTGAAGATGGCGATGTCGGTGGTGCCGCCGCCGATGTCCACCAGGCACACGCCGAGTTCTTTCTCGTCATCGGTCAGCACCGAGTAGGCCGAGGCAAGCTGCTCGAGGATGATGTCGTCGATTTCCAGGCCGCAGCGGCGCACGCACTTCTCGATGTTCTGCGCCGCGTTGACCGCGCAGGTGACCACGTGAACCTTGGCTTCCAGGCGCACGCCGGACATGCCCAGCGGCTCGCGCACGCCTTCCTGGTTGTCGATCACGTAGTCCTGCGGCAGGGTGTGCAGCACGCGCTGGTCAGCCGGGATAGCCACGGCCTGGGCGGCGTCGAGTACGCGTTCGAGGTCGGCAACGCTGACCTCGCGGTCGCGGATGGCGACGATGCCGTGGGAGTTCAGGCTGCGGATGTGGTTGCCGGCCACGCCGACGAACGCCGAGTGAATGCGGCAGCCCGCCATCAGCTGCGCTTCTTCGACCGCACGCTGGATCGACTGCACGGTCGACTCGATGTTCACCACCACGCCCTTCTTCAGGCCGCGGGACGGGTGGGTGCCGATACCCACGATCTCGAGGGTGCCGTCTTCGCCCACTTCACCCACCAGCGCCACCACCTTGGAGGTGCCAATGTCCAGCCCGACGATCATTTTGCCGCTATGCGCGTTTGCCATGGTCCTGCCTCTCTCTAATTCTTCGCAACGGCGGGTTGGGCCGTCGTCGGTGCGTTCGGTTCCCGCCAACCAACGGCAAGTCCGTTGGCATATCGCAGATCAATGCGGGCGATGTTGGTGATCTGCTCTTTGAGTGTCTTGTCGTAAATGGCAATGAAACGGCGCATCTTCTCCACCAGATGGTCGCGCCCCAACAGCAGCTCGACACCCGGCCCGTCGTTGACGGCACCGGTGGTCAGGAACCAGCTGCCCCGCTCGCGCAGCTCCAGGCGAGCGATGGAAAAACCCAGGGGGCGCAGCATCTGACTCAATACCTGATACTGCTGCATGACTTGTTGCTGAGCACGCTGCGGTCCGGCCAGCTGCGGCAGGTGTTCATAGTTGGCCAGCTCGCGTGGGGTAAAGGCCTGGCCCTGGTTGTTGAGCAAGGCTTCGTCACCCCAGCGCGCCACTGGCAGCTGTTCTTCCAGGCGGATCACCACCTCGTCCGGCCACACCCGGCGCACTTCGGCGTGGGCGATCCAGGGCATCTGCTCAAGCTCCGCACGCATCGCCGTAAGGTCGACACTGAAGAAGCTCGCCGCCACGTACGGCGCGATTCGCTGTTGTACCGACTGCTGGCTGATGTAGCTGAGGTCACCTTGCACGTCGATCTTGGTGATCGGTCGGTCGGCATAGGGCATCAGGCGAATGGCGCCTTCATAAGCGCCGAAGCCTGCGGCCACCAGCAATACTGGCCACAGCAGGCGCTTGAGGCCGCCCAGGCTCGGCCGCGGCAGGCGCGCCGATACGGGCTCGTCGGCCACCAGTCGGCTGGCACCACGCGGCACCGGCTTGCTGCGGCCGGTAACGGGTTGCTGCTGACGTATCATCGCGCCTTGCATGGCTGGTTAACCTCGCGTCGCTACGCTGTCGGCCAGGATCGCCAGCACCAGTTGCTGGAAGTCCAGACCGGCCGCGCGGGCCGCCATGGGCACCAGGCTATGATCAGTCATGCCCGGTGCGGTGTTGACTTCGAGCAGCCAGAACCGGCCCTGCTCGTCCTGCATCACGTCCAGCCGGCCCCAGCCTTCGATGCCGATGGCATCGCAGGCGCGCGCGGTCAGGTCGATCAGTTCCTGTTCCTTGACAGCGTCCAGCCCACACGGGATGCGGTACTGGGTGTCATTGGCGATGTACTTGGCGTCGTAGTCGTAGAACACGTGCGGGGTGCCCAGCGCGATCGGCGGCAGCACCTGGCCACGCAGCACGGCGATGGTGAACTCCGGGCCGTGAATCCATTGTTCGACCAGAACTTGCGAATCGTAGTGGGCGGCGTCTTGCCAGGCAGCGATCAGTTCCTGCTCGCTGTTCACCTTGGCCATACCGATGCTAGAGCCTTCATGGGCAGGTTTGACGATCAACGGGAAGCCCAGTTCCCTGCTGGCGGCAACACAATCGCTTTCGCTGGCCAGTACGGCGTGGCGCGGGGTCGGAATGCCCAGGCTCTGCCACACCTGCTTGGTGCGAAGCTTGTCCATGGCCAGGGCCGACGCGAGGATGCCGCTGCCGGTGTAAGGAATGCTCAGGCACTCCAGCAGGCCTTGCATGCTGCCGTCTTCGCCGCCACGGCCGTGGAGGATGATGAAGGCGCGGTCGATCTTTTCGTTCTGCAGACGCGTCAGCAGGTCGTCGCCCACATCGATGGCGACCACGTCGACACCGGCGCTGGTCAGCGCGGCGATCACCGCAGCGCCGGATTTCAGCGAGACTTCACGCTCGGCGCTCTTGCCACCGTACAGCACGGCGACGCGGCCGAACGCCTTGACGTCCAGGGTCGAGTGCAACTTGTCGTAGGCGCTGGTCATTTCGACTTCTCCTGCTTGGCGCCTGCGAACAGCGGGCTTTTCATCAATTGCGGGGCCAGGCCACCGACATCACCGGCACCCTGGCACAGCAGGATGTCGCCGGCGCGCAGCAGCGGTTTGACCAGCGGCGCCAGCTCGGCGCCACGTTCGATGTAGATCGGGTCCAGCTTGCCGCGCTGGCGGATGCTGTGGCACAGCTGACGGCTGTCGGCACCGGGGATCGGTTCTTCACCGGCCGGGTAGACCTCCATCAGCAGCAGCACGTTGGCATCGCCCAGCACCTGTACGAAGTCGTCGTACAGGTCACGGGTACGGCTGTAGCGGTGCGGCTGGTAGACGATGACCAGACGGCGGCTTGGCCACCCGCCGCGCACGGCCTTGATCACCGCGGCCACTTCGGTCGGGTGGTGGCCGTAGTCGTCGACCAGCATCACGCTGCCGCCGTCGACCGGCAGTTCGCCATACACCTGGAAACGTCGGCCGACACCCTGGAAGCCGGAAAGGCCCTGGACGATGGCGGCGTCGCTGATGCCTTCGTCAGTGGCAATGGCGATGGTCGCCAGGGCGTTGAGCACGTTGTGGTTGCCGGGCATGTTCACCGACACTTCCAGCGGCTCGCAGTCGCGGCGCAGCACGGTGAAGTGGGTCTGCATGCCCTGCTGGCGCACATTGATGGCGCGGATGTCGGCCTCTTCGCTGAAGCCATAGGTCACGGTTGGGCGCTTGACCTGGGGCAGGATCTCACGCACCACCGGGTCGTCCAGGCACATCACGGCCAGACCGTAGAACGGCAGGTTGTGCAAGAACTCGACGAAGGTTTTCTTCAGCTTGTTGAAGTCGCCTTCGTAGGTGGCCATGTGGTCAGCGTCAATGTTGGTGACCACGGCGACCATCGGCTGCAGGTGCAGGAAGCTGGCGTCGCTTTCATCGGCTTCGGCGATCAGGTAGCGGCTGGTGCCCAGCTGGGCATTGGTGCCGGCAGCGGTCAGGCGGCCGCCGATGACGAAGGTCGGATCCAGGCCGCCAGCGGCGAATACCGAAGCCAGCAGGCTAGTGGTGGTGGTCTTGCCGTGGGTACCGGCAACGGCCACGCCGTGGCGATAGCGCATCAGCTCGGCGAGCATCTCGGCACGTGGCACCACTGGAATGCGCCGCTCAAGGGCGGTGGCCACTTCCGGGTTGGCCGGGTTGATGGCGCTGGACACTACCAGCACATCGGCATTGGCAGCGTTCTCGGCACGGTGGCCGACGAAGATTTCGGCACCGAACGACTCCAGGCGCTCGGTAACCGGCGATGCCTTGAGGTCGGAACCGGACACTTCATAGCCCAGATTCAGCAGCACTTCGGCGATGCCGCACATGCCCACGCCGCCGATACCGACGAAGTGGATGCGACGGATACGGCCCATCTTCGGATGGGGCATGGCTTTCTGGCTTTCAACCATGGGCCACCTCCAGGCAGATATCCACCACGGTGCTGGTTGCTGCAGGTTTGGCCAGGCGCCGTGCGGTGCCGGCCATGGTGTTGAGTTTCTCGGGTTGCATCAGCACCTCGTTCAGGCGTTCAGCGAGTTGCGCTGCGCCAGTTGTCGCTTGTGGCATGAGGAAGGCGGCGCCTTCCCGAGCCAGATATTGGGCGTTGTGGGTCTGGTGATCGTCGATGGCGTGGGGCAAAGGCACCAGCATCGAAGGCAGGCCTGCCGCCGCGAGTTCGCTCACGGTCAAGGCACCCGCGCGGCACACCACCAGGTCGGCCCAGCCATAGGCGTGGGCCATGTCTTTGATGAACGGTTCTACCTGAGCGTCGACACCCGCCTCCTGATACCGCTCGGCGGTGATCGGCGCGTGGTGCTTGCCGGCCTGGTGGAACACCTCGGGCCGCAGGTTGGCGGGCACTTCGGACAGGGCCTTAGGCAACAATTTGTTCAATGGTTCCGCACCCAGGCTGCCCCCCATGACCAACAAGCGCGCGCGGCGCTCGGCCAGGGGTGCACGCAGGGCATCCATGAACAGTTCCGCGCGCACTGGATTGCCGGTGGTACGCAGTTTGTCATCGCTGGCAAAGGTGCCCGGGAACGCCTCGCAGACGCGCGCCGACAGCGGCACCAGCAGGCGATTGGCGGTTCCGGCGCGGGCATTCTGTTCGTGAATCACCAGCGGTACACCGCACAGCCGCGCAGCCACGCCACCTGGACCAGTCACGTAGCCGCCGAAGCCCAGCACGCAGACCGGCTTGAGCTGACGAATGATGCTGCGCGCCTGCCACACCGCCTTGACCAGGGTGAACGGCGCCTTGAGCAGCGACAGCTTGCCTTTGCCACGCAAGCCGCTGACCTGGATCAGGTGCAGCGGCAAGCCGGCCTGTGGTACCAGTTCATTCTCGATGCCGCGCGGTGTGCCCAGCCAGTGCACGCTGTAACCGCGCGCCTGGAATTCACGGGCGCAGGCCAGGGCCGGGAACACGTGGCCCCCGGTACCGCCGGCCATGATCAGTACGTTCTTGCCGTCAGCGGCCATGATTGGTCTCCTCGGCAAAATCGCTTTCGTTGAATTCGTGTTCCTCACTGCCCAGGTGCGTGCGGCTCTCCCATTCGATGCGTAGCAACAAGCCCACGCAGGCGCAGCAGATCACCAGCGAGCTGCCCCCGTAACTGAGGAACGGCAAGGTCAGGCCCTTGGTCGGCAGCAGGCCGACGTTCACGCCAATGTTGATCAAGAACTGGCCGATCCACAGGAACGCCAGGCCGAACGCCACGTAGGCGGCAAAGTACTGCTTGGCTTTCTCGGCCCACAGGCCGATGTACAGGGCACGCACGGTGACGAAGACGAACAGCGCGATGGTCACCAGCGAACCGACCACGCCCAGTTCTTCGGCGAGTACCGAGAACACGAAGTCGGTATGCGCTTCAGGCAGGTAGAACTGCTTCTGCACACTGTTGCCCAGGCCCACACCCAGCCACTCGCCGCGGCCAAAGGCGATCAGTGCCTGGGTCAGCTGGTAGCCGGAGCCGAACTGATCGGACCACGGGTCGGTGAAGGTGATCAAGCGCGCCATTCGATAGGGCTGCGCCTGCACCAGCACGAACACCGCGACCACCGCCAACACCACCATCAGACTGAAACGGAACAGCCCCACCCCGC
The DNA here is from genome assembly GCF_055584805.1 of Pseudomonas sp. NPDC090752. Taxonomy (NCBI): domain Bacteria; kingdom Pseudomonadati; phylum Pseudomonadota; class Gammaproteobacteria; order Pseudomonadales; family Pseudomonadaceae; genus Pseudomonas; species Pseudomonas sp. NPDC090752. The sequence continues at coordinate 169,834 of NZ_JBVJLI010000007.1, forward strand.
CGAGGAACAGCATGGCGGCGGCGGCGCCCATCATCACCACGGTGGCACCGAAGTCCGGCTCCATCAGCAGCAGGCCGGCCATTGGCAGCAGCACGATGAACGGCTTGAAGAAGCCCATCCAGCTCTCGCGCACTTCGGTCTGACGGCGTACCAGATAGCCTGCGAGATAGATGACCACGAAGACCTTGGCGATCTCCGAAGGCTGCACGTTGAAGAAGCTGAAACCAATCCAGCGCATCGAACCGTTCACTTCGCGGCCAATACCCGGTATCAGCACCATGACCAGCAAGGCGAAGGCACCGACCAGCATCATGAAACCCATGCGTTGCCACGTGGCGATCGGCACCATCATGGTCGCGCCACAGGCGACCAGGCCAATGGCCACGTACACCAGGTGGCGGAACATATGGTACAGCGGGTTGCCGGACTGCACGGCGGCCACTTCCGAGGATGCCGAGGTGATCATCACCAGGCCCAGGCCAAGCAGTGCCAGGCAACCGGCCAGGAAAGCGAAGTCGAGGTCGACGCCCCGACCGCTGATCAGCGGCGACGGATAAGGCTTGAGGACGCCGAAGATCATGCCAGCCCCCCCGCCGCCTGGGCGAACAGGCGCCCGCGTTCTTCGAAGTTCTTGAACATATCCAGGCTGGCACAGGCCGGCGACAGCAGCACGGCATCGCCAGGTTGTGCCAGTTCGGCGCACTGTTGCACGGCTTCGTCGAGGGTCTTGACCCGCACCAATGGCACGGCATCGCCCAAGGTTGCGGCCAGGCGCTCGGCATCACGGCCGAGCAGCACCACGGCGCGGCAGAAGCGCGCGACCGGCTCACGCAGGGCGGCAAAGTCGGCACCTTTGCCGTCGCCGCCGGCGATCAGCACCAGCTTGCCTTCAATGTCCGCACCCAGGCCCTCGATAGCAGCCAGGGCCGCACCGACGTTGGTGGCCTTGGAATCGTCGTACCAGCTCACGCCGTTGCGCTCGCGTACCCATTGGCAACGGTGGGCCAGGCCACCGAATTCACGCAGGGCTTCGAGCATCGGCTCGAAGGGCAAACCAGCGGCATGGCCCAGGGCCAACGCTGCCAGGGCGTTGCTCTGGTTGTGGGCGCCACGAACCTTCAGCTCGCGCGCTGGCATCAGCGCCTGGAACTCGAAGGCCAGGTATTTCTCGCCATCGACCTCACGCAGGCCGAAGCCCTTGAAGTCTGGCTGGTTGAGGCCGAAGGTCCAGCACGGGCGGCCCTCGACCGGCAGTGGGCGGCTCAAGGCATCCTGGCGGTTGACCACCACCTGCTGGGCACCACGGAAGATCCGGTGCTTGGCCAGGTGGTAAGCCGGCAGGCCGCTGTAGCGGTCCATGTGGTCTTCGCTGATGTTCAGCACGGTGGCCACTTCAGCATTGAGCTGGTCGGTGGTTTCCAGCTGGAAACTCGACAGTTCCATGACGTACAGCTCGACGTCGTCGCTGAGCAGGTCCAGGGCCGGCGTACCCAGGTTGCCACCCACCGCCACACGCTTGCCGGCCTTGGCGGCCATCTCGCCGACCAGGGTAGTCACCGTGCTTTTTGCGTTGGAGCCACTGATGGCGATGATCGGTGCCTTGGCGTGGCGGGCGAACAGCTCGATGTCGCCGGACAGCTTCACTCCGCGCGCCGCCGCCTGCTGTAGCGCCGGCGTGGCCAAAGCCAGGCCGGGGCTCACGTACAGCTCGTTGGCGCGGCACAGGAAGTCCACATCCAGTTCACCACAGCGCACTTCCACCTGCGGGTAATCACGGCGCAGGGTGTCCAGTTCCGGCGGTTGCTCACGGGTGTCGGCGACCGCAAAGGCAATGCCCCGGCTCGCCAGGAAGCGAACCAGGGACATGCCGCTCTTGCCGAGGCCGACAACGATGCGGAATTGGTCGGAAGCGATCAGTGACACGCTCGTCTACCTCAGTTTCAGGGTTGCAAGGCCGATCAGCACGAGAATCACGGTGATGATCCAGAAGCGGACAATCACGCGCGGCTCAGGCCAGCCCTTGAGTTCAAAGTGGTGGTGGATCGGCGCCATGCGGAACACGCGCTTGCCGGTCAACTTGAAGGAGGCAACCTGGATCACCACCGACAGGGTTTCCATCACGAAGATGCCGCCCATGATGAACAGGACGATTTCCTGGCGCACGATCACGGCGATGGTGCCCAATGCAGCGCCCAGCGCCAGCGCACCGACGTCACCCATGAATACCTGGGCCGGGTACGTGTTGAACCACAGGAAACCCAGGCCCGCGCCGATCAGCGCGCCGCAGAACACGATCAGCTCTCCCGAGCCCGGTACATAAGGGATCAGCAGGTACTCGGCGAACTTCACGTTACCCGACAGGTAGCAGAAGATGCCCAGGGCGCCGCCGACCATCACCGTCGGCATGATCGCCAGTCCATCGAGGCCGTCGGTCAGGTTGACCGCGTTGCTCGAACCGACGATGACGAAGTAGGTGAGCACGACGAAGCCAATACCCAGCGGAATGGTGACGTCCTTGAGGAACGGCACGATCAGGGTGGTTTCGACCGAGGTCGGCGCAGTCTTGAACAGGAAGATCGCAGCGCCCAGGCCAAATACCGACTGCCAGAAATACTTCCAGCGGCTCGGCAGGCCTCGCGAGTTCTTTTCGATCACCTTGCGGTAGTCGTCGACCCAGCCAATGGCGCCGAACAGCAAGGTGACGATCAGTACCGTCCACACGTAGCGATTGGACAGGTCGGCCCACAGCAAGGTGCTGACGCCGATGGCGGACAGGATCAGGGCGCCGCCCATGGTGGGGGTGCCGGACTTCGACAAGTGCGATTGTGGGCCGTCATTACGAACGGCCTGACCGATCTGGCGGATCTGCAGGGTACGGATCATCCACGGGCCCAGCCACAGCGCCAGCGACAACGCGGTCAGTACACCAAGGATCCCGCGCAGGGACAGGTACTGGAAGACCGCGAAGCCTTTATGGAACTGTTGCAGATACTCAGCCAACAGCAGCAGCATTAATGTTTCTCCCCGCTGGCACCGCACAGTGCAGCCACGACGTTTTCCATCGCAGCGCTGCGCGAGCCCTTGATCAAGATAGTGGTGTTGCTGTCCGTCTCGGCGCCAACGGCCTCGATCAGCTCAGCTTGAGTCGCGAAATGACGGCCATTGGCGCCGAACGCCTTGACCGCATGTGCCATGTTGGAACCTACCGCGTACAGGGCGTCGATTTTGCCGCGTGCGTAATCGCCCACCTGACGGTGGCCTTCCTCCGCCCATTGGCCCAGCTCGCCGATATCCCCAAGCACCAGAACGGTGCGCCCGGAAAAGCCGGCGAGTATATCAATGGCCGCGCACATCGAGGTGGGATTTGCGTTGTAACTGTCATCGATCACCCGCACACCGGTCGGCGCGATCTGTGCCACGGTGCGGCCCTTGACCGGTTGCACGGCATTCAGGCCGGCGGCGATGCCGCTCAGGCTCAGACCAACGGCGTGTGCGGCGGCGGCGGCGGCCAGGGCATTGCTGACGTTGTGTTCACCCAGCACGTTGAGCTGCACATCCACCGACTCACCACCGCCATGCAGGGTGAATGAAGGACAACCACGCGCATCGCGACCGATAGTGGTGGCGTAGAAATTGGCGCGCGCGTCATTGCGGGCGAAGCTGATGACCTTGTTCGCACCGGCGCGCGCCTTCCAGATGGCAAAGGCCTTGTCGTCCAGATTGAGGATGGCCGTACCACCCTCGCCCAAGCCTTCAAGAATTTCACCTTTGGCTTCGACGATTTTTTCCGGGCCACCGAACTCGCCAACGTGGGCAGTACCGGCGTTATTGATGACGACCACCTGCGGCTGGGTCAGGCCGACGGTGTAGCGAATTTCGCCGATGCGCGATGCGCCCAGTTCGATGACCGCGGCACTGTGCTCCGCGGCGATTTCCAGCAGGGTCAGCGGCGCACCAAGGTCATTGTTCAAGTTGCCTCGGGTGGCATGCACCAGACCACGGGTGCGCAGGATGCTGGCGAGCATCTCCTTGACCGTGGTCTTGCCGCTGGAGCCCGTGATGGCCACTACCGGCTTGTCGAAAGCAGCGCGATTCAACGCCCCCAGCTGGCCGAGCGCCATGCGGCAGTCCTTGACCAACAACTGCGGCAGGTCCACGTCGGCGACCTCGCGCTCGACCAATGCTGCCACCGCGCCCTTGGCCTTCACATCGGCCAGGTAGTTGTGACCGTCGAAACGCGGGCCGGCCAGGGCAACGAACAACTGCCCGGGTGCAACGCTACGGCTGTCGATGCTGACACCGGTGAAGCTGGCGTCGGCGCTGATCTGGCGAGCACTCAGTGCCGTGGTCAGCTGGCTGAGTGTCATGGGCTTAAGCATGTGGAGCCTCCCAGGCTGCAAGTGCCTTCTCGGCTTCGACCAAGTCGGAGAAGTCATGGCGCTCGCCATGGATCTCCTGGTAATCCTCGTGGCCCTTGCCGGCCAGGACGATGACGTCATCGGCAGCAGCAGAAGCGATCAGGTGTGCAATGGCCTCGCCACGGCCGGCGACGAATTCGACGCTGTGGGGCTTGGCGAAACCGGGGCGGATATCGGCGAAGATGCCTTGCGGATCTTCGGTACGTGGATTGTCATCGGTGACCAGTACCCGGTCAGCCAGGCGCTCGGCCACCTGGGCCATCAGCGGGCGCTTGCCGCGATCGCGGTCGCCGCCACAGCCGAACAGGCACAGCAGCTTGCCATGGGCATGCGGGCGCAGGGCTTCGAGGACTTTTTCCAGTGCGTCGGGGGTGTGGGCGTAATCGACCACCACCAGCGGTTTCTTACCGCCACCCAGGCGCTGCATGCGGCCAATCGGCCCCTGCAACTGCGGGGTGACCTTGAGTATTTCGTCCAACGAATAATCCAGGGCCAGCAACGTTGCCACGGCCGCGAGCACGTTGCTCAAGTTGAAGCGACCGAGCAATTGGCTGCGCAGGGTACGTTCACCCTGGGCGGTGACGAGGACCGCGCGCACGCCATCGTCATCGAAGTGGGCTTCACGGCAGAACAGCGAGGCGTCCGGGTTTTCCAGGCTATAGCTGAGTAAACGGGTCTCGATAAGATCGGCACTCGGACGTCGGGCAAAGTCTTCGGCCAGGCGGCGACCGAACCCATCGTCGAGGTTGACGACTTGGCAGCGCAGACTCGGCCAGGCGAACAACTTCGCCTTGGCGGCCTCGTAGGCCTCCATGCTGCCATGGTAGTCGAGGTGATCACGGGACAGGTTGGTCATCACCGCGATATCGAATTCCAGCGCAGCAACACGGCCCTGCTCCAGAGCATGCGAGGAAACCTCCATCGCCACGGCCTTGGCGCCGCCCTTTTTCAGATCGTAGAGGGTCGATTGCACCGCGATCGGATCAGGCGTGGTCAGGCGGCCGCTTTGCAGCTCACCAAAGAAACCGGTGCCCAATGTGCCGATCAGGCCGCAACGCTGGCCCAGTGCGTCAAGCGCCTGCGCCACCAGTTGAGTGACACTGGTCTTGCCGTTCGTTCCGGTAACGCCGACCAGATTGAGCTGACGGCTTGGCACGCCGTAGAAGGTGCCAGCAATTCTGGAAAGCTGCGCCACCAACCCCTTCACCGGAATCAGTGGCGCATCAGTAATCGGCAGCACGCTGGCGCCCTGCTCTTCATAGGCAACGGCGGCTGCGCCACGGGCCAAGGCATCGGCGATATGGTCACGGCCGTCGACCTTGGCACCCGGCACGGCCAGGAACAGGTCACCCGCGCGCACGGCACGGCTGTCCAGGGTCAGCTCACGGATCAACGGATCGCGGCTGGCGTGGGCGAAAAGCTTGCTCAGTGGCATTGTCATCATCCACGCCCTCCCTTGGCGGGTACTGCATTGACTTGCTGCTGTTCGGTCGGCGGTGGCAGGTTGTCCGGCGGCACGTTCATCAGGCGCAGGGTGCCGGACATGACTTTGCTGAACACCGGCGCCGATACCAGGCCGCCGAAATAACCACCCTTGCTCGGCTCGTCGATGACCACGACGACGGCATAGCGGGGGTCGCTCATTGGGCCGAAACCGGCAAACAGCGAGCGGTAGGCGTTTTCGGTGTAGCCCTTGGACCCGACCGTGGCCTTACGCGCAGTACCCGACTTGCCACCCACGTGATAGAACGGCACCTGGGCACGGAACACGCCACGCGGTGCCTCGATCACCTGCTGCAGCATGCCCTGCACGGTTTCGGCGGTTTCCTTCGGAATGGCCTGGACGGCCTCGGGCGCCTTGTCGACCTTGAGGATCGACAGCGGCACCATCTTGCCGTCGTTGGCCAGCGCCGCGTAGGCGTGCACCAACTGCAGGGCGGTTACCGACACGCCATAGCCGTAGGACAGGGTCGCGGTTTCAGCCTTGCGCCACTCACGGTGGTTAGGCAGGTTGCCGACGCGCTCGCCAGGGAAGCCGAGGCCGGTGTACTGGCCCAGACCAACCTGGGACATGACCCGATAGATGGCCTCGCCGCCGATGTCGAAGGCGATCTTGCTCATGCCGACGTTACTGGAGTTGATCAGGATGCCGGTCAGGTCGAGGATCGGACCCTCGCTGCGGGACACGTCCTTGATGGTGTAACGGCCGATCTGCAGGCTGCCCGGGTACACTTCGACCTTGTCGGTCGGCTTCCAGCGGCCGCTCTGCAGTGCAGCACTCATGGAGATCGGCTTGACCGTGGAGCCTGGCTCGAACACGTCGATGATCGCCCGGTTGCGCATGGCGGCAGGGAACATGCTGCGGCGGTTGTTGGGGTTGTAGGTCGGCTGGTTGACCATGGCCAGGACCTCACCGGTCTTGACGTCCATGATCACCAGGCTGCCGGCCTTGGCTTCCTGTTCGGCAATCGCGTTGCGCAGTTCGCGGGTAGCCAGGTATTGCAGGCGCAGGTCGATAGACAACGCCAAGGTCTTGCCGGCCTTGGCGTTCTTGGTGACCTGAATGTCCTTGATCAGCCGGCCACGCCGGTCCTTGATCACTTGCCGCTTGCCGGGCACGCCGGCCAGCCACTCGTCGTAGGCCAGCTCCACCCCTTCCCGACCATGGTCGTCGAGGTCGGTGAAGCCGACCATGTGGGCGGTGACGTCACCGGCCGGGTAGAAGCGGCGGAATTCTTCCAGGCCGTACACGCCAGGCACTTTCAGGTCGAGCACGTGCTGGCCCTGCTCTGGGGTCAGGCCGCGGACCAGGTAGATGAATTCCTTGCTGGCTTGCTGGGTCAGACGCTCGGTCAGCTGCTGGGCGTTCTGCCCCAGCGCTGCGGCCAGTTGCGGCCAGCGGTCCTTGGACGCCTGCATTTCCTTGGGGTTGGCCCACAGGGTGGTCACCGGTGTACTGACCGCCAGCGGCTCGCCATTGCGGTCGGTGATCAGACCACGGTGTGCCGGAATAGGGATATGCCGCAGGCTACGGGCATCGCCCTGGCCTTTGAGGAAATCACGGTCGACCACCTGCAGGTCGATGATCCGCCAGCAGATTGCACCGACCATGATCGCCAGCAAGCCGATCACCACGCGGAAGCGCCAAGGGTAGAGTGCGCCTTCGAGCTTCATCATGGTGCCACCATCCGCACTTCGTCAGCCGCGGGCACGCGCATTTTCAGCTGTTCGGAGGCCAGGCTCTCGATGCGGCTGGCGGCGGTCCAGGTGCTTTGCTCGAGGATCAGCCGACCCCATTCGGCCTGGGCCTTGTCGCGGTCATTCAATTCGCCGTACAGGGTGTTGAGCAACTGACGGTTCCAGTGGGCGCTGTACGACACGGCGATGGCCGAAACGAGCACGCCGACAAACAGCAGAAGCATCAGGAAGCTTCCGCCTGGTAAAGGTTTGGCGAATAGCCGGCTCACCGAAGCTTCTCCGCCACCCGCATCACGGCGCTGCGCGACCGCGGGTTGGCTTTGAGTTCAGCGTCGGAGGCAAACTGCGCCTTGCCGATGAGCTTGATCTTGGGCTCAAAGACCTTGTGCTGTACCGGAAGGTTGCGCGGCAAGTTGTCAGCTTCGCCCTTGACCAGTTTGCGCATGAACAGCTTGACGATGCGGTCTTCGAGCGAATGGAAGCTGATCACCGCCAGGCGACCACCAACCTCCAGAGCATCGAGCGCAGCTTCGAGGCCGGCTTCCAGATCGCCAAGCTCGTTGTTGACGTGGATACGCAATCCCTGGAAGGCGCGTGTAGCCGGGTTCTTGCCCTTTTCCCACGCCGGGTTGGCAACCTTCAGCACTTCGGCGAGGTCGGCGGTACGGGTGAACGGTTGCTTCTCGCGGCGCTCGACCACAGCCCGGGCCATGCGCCCGGCAAAACGTTCTTCGCCGTACTCCTTGAACACGCGGGCGATTTCTTCCACTGATGCAGTGGCAATGAATTCGGCGGCGCTTATGCCCTGGTCAGGGTTCATGCGCATATCCAGCGGGCCGTCATTCAGGAAGCTGAAGCCGCGTTCCGGGTCATCCAGCTGCGGCGAGGAAACGCCCAGGTCGAGCAGAATGCCGCTGACCTTGCCGTCCAGACCGCGCTCGACCACCTCGGCACCCAGCTCGGCAAAGCTGCGCTGCACAATGACAAAGCGGCCGTCTTCGGCCGCCAGCGCTTGCCCGGTGGCAATCGCTTGAGGATCTTTGTCGAACCCCAGCAGCCGCCCTTGCGGCCCAAGCTTGCTGAGGATCAGACGGCTGTGCCCGCCACGCCCGAAGGTGCCGTCGAGATAGCAACCGTCGGGGCGCAGGGCCAGTGCCTCGACAGCTTCGTCGAGCAGGACGGTGATGTGGTTGAAGCCGCTATCTATGGTCACAGGATCAGGTCACGCAAATCGTCGGGCATGGCGCCCGGTTGTTGGATAGCTGCGAGGTCGGCTGCCGAAACTGCGTTCCAGGCATCCTCATCCCACAGCTGGAATTTGTTCAGTTGCCCCACCAGCATCGCCTTCTTGTCCAGCTTGGCGTACTCCCGCAGGCGGGGCGGTACCAGGAAACGCCCACTGCCGTCGAGCTCCAGGTCAACCGCGTTACCGATCAGCAAACGCTGCAGGCGACGGTTTTCCTCACGCAACGACGGCAAGGCGCGCAACTTGGCTTCAATCTGTTCCCACTCATCGAGGGGGTAAACACACAAGCAGGGGTCTACGGCGTCGATGGTCACGATCAACTGACCATTGCAACGCGAATCGAGCTCGTCACGGTACCGGCTCGGCATGGCGAGACGGCCCTTTGCATCGAGGCTGACGGCGTTGGCTCCGCGGAACACGGCTGCGATTCCCCACAATGTTAGCTTTTTTGTGCCAGAAAACCCACTTCATCCCACTTTCTGCCACTTGCGCACACTATAGGAATCCGCCTGCTGCACCGTCAAGGCACGTTCATAAGGAAAACCCTTACAGGACCGAGATTTAGCGCGATATAGGAGGGAGGGAAGGATGACCCGGGATGAAAAAAACGTGAAAAATCAAACCGACTCAAACGAATGCAGTTCGAAGTTAAAGTGATTTATTAAGAGTAAGATTTTTTCGGTATTACCAGGAGCGATCTGCTATCGATTAAGCAGGAGGGAGGGAGGTGGAGAGTCGATCTGTAAGCCGGGTTTTGTCGAGGACAGTCATTCCTCTACGACGGCCATCACTGGACGCCTCTAGCAACCTACCCGGTTCCGACGCGGGCCACGCCTAATGGAACCCTATTTGGTCTTGCTCCGAGTGGGGTTTACCTAGCCACGAACTGTTGCCAGCCGTGCGGTGCGCTCTTACCGCACCTTTTCACCCTTACCGGCACCGAAGTGCTTAGGCGGTTATTTTCTGTGGCACTTTCCGTAGGCTCGCGCCTCCCAGGCGTTACCTGGCACTCTGCCCTATGGAGCCCGGACTTTCCTCCCCCGCCTTTTGCGGAACAAAAGACGGCAGCGACTGTCCGATCGACTCTCCGCCGCCAAGGTTAACGGCACGCGCGCTCAAGAACAAGCAATACCGCAAATTACCTCACTGGGCTTTCTGCTTTTCCAGGGCTACCTGATACAGCAGGTTCTTGCGCACACCGGTAATTTCCGCCGCCAACGCCGCCGCACGCTTGAGCGGCAACTCGGCCAGCAGCAGGTCGAGCACGCGCTGCGCTTCGGTGCTGATCGCCTCCTCGCCCTCCGGCGCGCTCCAGCCACCGACCAGCACCACGCACTCGCCACGCTGCTGGTTGCTGTCACCCGCCACGAAGGCATGCAGCTCACCGAGCGGCAACCCTTTGAGGGTCTCAAAGGTTTTGGTCAGCTCGCGCGCCAGCAGCGCCGGGCGCTGGGCGCCGAATACCAGCACCATGTCTTCCAGGCATTCGAGAATACGGTGAGGCGCCTCGTAGAAGATCAACGTGCGCGGTTCTTCCTTCACCTGCTCCAGGCGCGCACGCCGGCCAGCGGTCTTGGCCGGCAGGAAGCCTTCGAAGATGAAGCGGTCGGACGGCAGCCCCGCCGCCGAAAGCGCGGCGATCAGCGCGCAAGCGCCAGGTACCGGCACCACACTGACCCCTGCGGCCCGCGCCTGGCGCACCAGGTGATAGCCCGGGTCGGAAATCAGCGGAGTACCGGCATCGGACACCAGCGCCACATCCTCACCGGCCATCAGCTTGGTGATGAAGCGCCCACCCTCGTCGCGTTCGTTGTGCTCATGGCAGGCCGCCAGCGGCGTGTCGATGCCGAAATGCTGCAACAGGCGGATCGAATGCCGGGTGTCCTCGGCAGCGATCAAGGCGACGTCGGCCAGCACCTTCAAGGCCCTGGCACTCATGTCGTCGAGGTTGCCGATGGGGGTCGCGACCACGTACAGCGTCCCCACGGTGGATTTCGAAGCCCCTGCCACATCAGTCACTGCGCACACCTGTCTTTCGGATCAAAGGTGCCATTGTAGCCCGAGCGCCGGTAACAGGGCGCAAAGAACTTCACCCGCGCCGACCGCTCAGCCACCTATAGTGAAGGTTCTGCAATCAGCAACATCGCGCCCCGGCCAACCCTTCGGTACAATTGCCGGCCAACTTGATCGGTAACAGGACCTTTACATGATCGCTTGCCTGCGGCTGTTCACAGCCCTCTGCCTCGCTGCCCTGCTGGCAGCCTGCGCCAGCTCGCCCTCATCCAGCCTGGGCGAGCTGCCGCGCACCCCGGACGCCAGCATCGAGCAACTGCTCCAACAAGCAGCGACCAGCAAGTCCGCAGAAGATGCTGCCCTGCTGCGCCTGAGCGCTGCCGACCTGGCCTACAAGCAGAAGGACTATCCGCGCGCCGCACGCATTCTCGAGCAAGTGCCGATGGATACGCTCAAGCCCGCCCAACAAATCTTCGCCGCGACCCTCGGCGCGGAACTGGCCATGAGCCGCAATCAGCCCAAAGCGGCCCTCAGCGCCCTGTCGCATCCCAGCCTGCAGCACATCGCCGAACTGCCGGCAGAGCAACAGGTACGCACCTACAGCGTGCACGCCGCCGCCCTGGAGGCCGATGGCCAGACCCTGGCTGCGGCACAACAGCGCGTGCTGCTGAGCCCCCTGCTCAGCGGCCAGGCCACCAGCAGCAATAATGACGCGATCTGGGCGCTGGTCGCCTCGCTGCCAGCCGAGCAACTGCAGCAGCCCGCCAGCAACGAAACCCTGGCCGGCTGGACCAGCCTCGCCCTGGCCGTAAAAAGCGCCGGCACCCTGGAGCAACAGCAGGCGGCAATCGACACCTGGCGCCAACAGCATCCTGATCACCCGGCAGCCAAGCAACTGCCCCTGGCCTTGACCAAGCTCAAGGAACTGGCCAGCCAGCCGCTGACCAAAATTGGCTTGCTGCTGCCCCAGGAAGGCCCATTGGCCGGCGTCGCCCGCGCCCTGCGTGACGGCTTCATGGCTGCCCACTTCCAGGCCCAGCAAGCCGGCCAGCAAGCGCCAGCCGTGCAGGTTTACGACAGCTCGCGCATCGGCTCGCTCGACGACTTCTACCGCCAGGCTCAGGCCGATGGCGTGCAACTGGTGGTCGGCCCGCTGGAGAAAGCCATGGTGAAAAAACTCGCCGCCAACGCGCAACTGCCTATCACCACTCTCGCCCTGAACTACGCCGACGCGGGTCAGAAGGCCCCACCACAGCTGTTCCAGTTCGGCCTCGCCGCAGAAGACGAAGCCCGCGAAGTTTCGCGGCGTGCCCGCGCCGACGGCATGGTCCGCGCCGTGGCACTGGTACCGAGCGGCGAATGGGGCGATCGCGTGCTCGCTGCCTTCCGCCAGGATTGGGAAGGCAATGGCGGCACCATCATCGCCGCCGAGCGCATCGCCCAGCCGGTCGCCCTCGCCCAGCAGATCGCCAACCTGTTCCAGCTGCGTCAAAGCGAAGGCCGCGCACAGAGCGTGCAGAGCACGGTCGGTGGCAGCATTGCCGCACAGCCTTCACGTCGCCAGGACATCGATTTCATCTTCCTTGCCTCGACCCCACAGCAGGCACAGCAGATCAAGCCGACCCTGAACTTCCAGTACGCGGGTGACGTACCGGTCTACGCCACCTCGAACCTGTACAGCGCCAGTGGTGACGTCAACCAGTACAACGACATGAACGGCATTCGCTTTTGCGAAACCCCGTGGCTGCTAGACACCACCAACAGCCTGCGCCAGCAGGTGGTACAGCAGTGGCCACAAGCCGCCGGCAGCCTCGGCCGCCTGTACGCCATGGGCGTCGATGCCTACAGCCTGGCGCCACGCCTGGGCCAGCTGAAAGCACTGCCAGACAACCGCATACAAGGCCTTTCCGGCAGCCTGAGCATGAGCGCCAGCCAGCGCATCGAGCGCCAGCTGCCATGGGCCGAGTTCTCCGGCGGCCAGGTCAAGCGCCTGCCGGACACCAGCCGCTGATGCCGGACGCATCGCCGACCAGCGCCGGCCAGGCCGCAGAAAACCAGGCCCTTGAATACCTTCAGGGGCAGGGCCTGCAACTGCTGACGCGCAACTGGCGATGCAAAGGCGGCGAGCTTGATCTGGTCATGCTCGACGCCGATACAGTAGTATTCGTCGAAGTCCGCTATCGGTTGCACGCGGGCTTCGGTGGCGCCCTCGGCAGTATCGACGGGCGCAAGCAGAAACGACTGGTGCTTGCCGCCAGTCTTTTCCTGCAGAAGGAGTCTCGCTGGGCCAATTACCCTTGCCGCTTCGACGTTGTCGCCCTGCAGGGTAGCCACCACGCAGGCCGGCCGCTTCAATGGCTGAAAAACGCCTTCGAATGCTGAACCCACTCCCATTTTCTTGCTCTATGTTTCGCGGGCTGGTCGCTGTTGCGCGTCGCGCCTGCCACCGCCCCACTTAAGGTCACCAGATGGACATGCAATCCCGAATTCGCCGGCTGTTCCAGGCCAGCATCGATACCAAGCAACAGGCAATGGACATCCTGGCACCACACATCGAGCAGGCCAGCCTGGTCATGGTCAATGCGCTGCTCAATGAGGGCAAGATGCTCGCTTGCGGCAACGGCGGCTCGGCCGGTGATGCCCAGCACTTCTCTTCCGAGCTGCTCAACCGTTTCGAGCGCGAGCGCCCGAGCCTGCCGGCGATTGCGCTGACCACCGACAGCTCGACGCTGACGTCGATCGCCAACGACTACAGCTACAACGAAGTCTTCTCCAAGCAGATTCGCGCCTTGGGCCAGCCCGGCGACGTGCTGCTGGCGATTTCGACCAGCGGTAACTCGGCCAACGTGATTCAAGCGATCCAGGCCGCACATGATCGCGAAATGATTGTCGTAGCCTTGACCGGGCGCGACGGAGGCGGCATGGCATCATTGCTGCTGCCAGAGGACGTGGAAATCCGCGTACCTGCAACGGTCACTGCACGTATTCAAGAAGTCCACCTGCTGGCGATCCACTGCCTGTGCGATCTGATCGACAGCCAACTGTTCGGGAGTGAAGAATGATCCCTATGCGCCTCGGCCTGATGGCCCTGACCCTGTGCCTGAGCGTCACCGGCTGCAGCTCGGTACTGACCTCGACCCGCAACTCGCCGATCGAGGATGATCGCGGCACACGTACTATCGGCAGCAAGATCGACGATTCGCTGATCGAAACCAAAGCGGCGGTCAATATTTCCAAGGCCAACCCGGACCTGGACAAGAGTTCGCACATCGTCGTCAGCAGCTACAACGGTATCGTCCTGCTCGCCGGGCAAACCCCGCGCGCCGACCTCAAGAGCCTGGCCGAACAAACTGCCGGCCAGGTACAGCGCGTCAAGAAAGTCCACAACGAGCTGCAGGTGATGCAGCCCTCCTCCATCCTGGCGCGCAACAACGATGCCTGGCTGACCACCAAGATCAAGACCCAGATGCTGGCCGACAATGCCGTACCCAGCTCGCGCATCAAGGTGATCACCGAAAACGGCATTGTCTACCTGCTCGGCCTGGTAACCCAGCAAGAAGCCAACGCCGCCACTGCGGTGGTACAGGGTGTGTCTGGGGTGCAGAAGATCGTCAAGCTCTTCGAATATATCGACTGATCACGTTTCAACCTTTCAAATATTCAGGAAACACCGCATGAAAAAGCTGCTGCTGCCTGCCCTGCTGATCGGCACCTTCGCCGCCTTGGCCGGCTGCTCCACACCAAGCCTGATCACCCTCAACGATGGCCGCGAGATCCAAGCCATCGACACCCCGCACTATGAGAAGATTTCAGGCTTCTACGAGTTCGAGCAACTCGACGGCAAACGCACCCGCATCAACAAGGACCAGGTGCGCACCATCAGCGACCTGTAATTTCAGGCCAGCAATGAAAAAGGCGATCCTTGCGGATCGCCTTTTTTGTTACTTGACCACCTTCAAACTCGGCCGACCACTCGGGCGCGGCGGCTGGCCACCGCCTTGCGGTGGACCATCGTCATCCGGCTCGACACCTTCGTCGTCCAGCTCTTCACCCTCCATCACCGGCGGCTCCAGCTCGAAGACCATGCCTTGGCCGTTCTCACGGGCGTAAATGCCGAGAATGGCACCTACCGGCACGAACAGCGAATGAGCAACGCCACCGAAGCGGCCCTCGAAGCTCACCGCATCGTTGTCCATGTGCAGGCTGCGCACGGCACTCGGGGAAATGTTCAGGACGATCTGGCCGTCACTGGCGAAACCTTGCGGCACCTGGACAGCCGGAAACTCGGCATTGACCAGCATATGAGGGGTGCAATCGTTGTCGACGATCCACTCGTACAGTGCTCGAACCAGATAGGGGCGACTGGAGTTCATCAACGGCTCCTTAAAGCTTGCGCATTTCACGCTCAACGGAGGACAGGCTCGCCAAGAAAGGCTCGCGGGCGAACTGTCGCTCCATGTAATCCAGCAGCGGCTTGGCTTGCCGCGGCAATTCGATACCCATCACCGGCAAACGCCAGAGTATGGGCAATAGACAACAATCGACCAGGCTTTGCTCATCGCTCATGAAGCAAGCGAACTCGTTGAACAGCGGCGAGACGCCGGTCAGGCTCTCGCGCAGGGCCTTGCGCGCCTCAGCCCGGGCGGCATCACTGCTGCGCGGATCGAGCACGGTATCGGCCAACGCACACCAGTCACGCTGGATGCGATGCATCAACAAGCGGCTATTACCGCGCGCCACCGGGTAAACCGGCATCAGCGGCGGGTGCGGATAACGCTCCTCGAGGTATTCCATCACCACGGTCGATTCATACAACGTCAGGTCACGATCGACCAGGGTCGGCACGCTGCCGTAAGGGTTCACCTCAACCAGCTTGGGTGGCAGACGCCCGGGGTCGACGTCGATGATCTGCACGCTGACACCCTTCTCGGCAAGCACCAGGCGTACCCGGTGAGAGTAAGGGTCAGCGGGATCGGAATAGCAGGCTAACCGGTTGGTCACGCCCATGTAGCGCCTCCTCGCAGGGGATGCTTGTGAAACTGCAAATGCAAACGCGCCCTGGAAGCTCCCCCGCTTGCACAAGGGAGCGCCCAGGGCGCGTTCAACTACCAGAAACTACTGCGTGATCAGTGCACGTCCTTCCAGTATTCGCGCTTGAGCAAGTAGGCGAACACGAAGAAGAAAGCCAGGTACAGCAACACGTAGGTACCGATGCGCTGGCTTTCCAGTTTGACCGGGTTGGCCGAATAGGCCAGGAAGGTCACCAGGTTCTTGACCTTCTCGTCGAACTGCTCGGTGGTCAGGGTACCGGAATTCGGCGTGATGGTCAGCTGGTCACACGCTTCATGGGTCAACGGGCTGCCTGTCAATGGGTCGAATTGTTTCTTGCCATCGACCACCATCTGCACCTGCTTGCAACCCACCACCTGGTTGCCCTGCAGGCCTACCAGCACATTGGGCATGCCGACGTTGGGGAACACTTTGTTATTCACCCCATAAGGGCGCGACGGGTCCTCGTAGAAGCTGCGCAGGTAGCTGTACAGCCAGTCGGTACCGCGCACCCGGGCTACCAGGGTCAGGTCAGGTGGCGCGGCACCGAACCAGGTCTTGGCGTCAGTGGGTTTCATGCCGATATTCATGTGGTCACCGATCTTGGCACCGGTGAACACCAGCTTCTCGAGCATCAACTCATGGGGGATGCCCAGGTCATCGGCAACCCGCTCGTAACGCTGGAACTTGGCGCTGTGGCAGCCCATGCAATAGTTGGCAAACGTTCGCGCACCGTCCTGCATGGCGGCCTTGTCGGTCAGGTCGATATCGACCTTGTCCAGCTCCAGGCCATGCTCGGCAGCGAAGGAAAAGGCAGTCATCACTGCCAGCAAAAATACTGCAATCAACTTTTTCATCAGCCAGTCACCCTTTCCGGAACCGGTTTGGTCTTCTCGAGCCTTGTGTAAAACGGCATCAGCAGGAAGTAGGCGAAGTACAACACCGTGCACACCTGCGACAGCAAGGTGCGCCCTGGCGTCGGTGCCAATACCCCGAGGATGCCGAGGATGACGAAGGCAATGCAGAACACCAGCAGGAAGACCTTGCTGATCCAACCCTTGTAGCGCATGGAGCGCACCGGGCTGCGGTCGAGCCAGGGCAACACGAACAACACGGCGATGGCGGCGCCCATGGCGATCACCCCCATCAGCTTGTCAGGCACGGCACGCAAGATCGCGTAGAACGGCGTG
This sequence comes from Pseudomonas sp. NPDC090752, assembly GCF_055584805.1. Classification (NCBI taxonomy): domain Bacteria; kingdom Pseudomonadati; phylum Pseudomonadota; class Gammaproteobacteria; order Pseudomonadales; family Pseudomonadaceae; genus Pseudomonas; species Pseudomonas sp. NPDC090752. The sequence goes on from NZ_JBVJLI010000007.1 coordinate 186,948, forward strand.
AAGTACCAGACCGGGGCAATATGCTCAGGCGTCTTGAAGGCGTTGGCCTGCTCGAAGTTGGGTTTTTCCAGGAAGTAGCCGCCCATTTCCGGGAAGAAGAACACCACGGCGCAGAATACGAAGAGGAACACCACCACCCCGACAATGTCCTTGACGGTGTAGTACGGGTGGAACGGAATGCCGTCGAGCGGGATGCCATTCTCGTCCTTCTTCTTCTTGATATCGACCCCATCCGGGTTGTTCGAGCCCACTTCGTGCAGTGCCAGGATATGCAACACCACCAGGCCGAGAATGACAATCGGCAAGGCCACCACGTGCAAGGCGAAGAAGCGGTTGAGGGTAATGCCCGAAATCAGGTAGTCACCACGGATCCACTGGGTGAGGTCGCCGCCGATTACCGGGATGGCACCGAACAGCGAGATGATAACCTGGGCGCCCCAGTACGACATCTGCCCCCACGGCAGCAAATAGCCCATGAACGCCTCAGCCATCAGCGCCAGGTAGATCAGCATGCCGAACAGCCATACCAGCTCGCGTGGCTTCTGGTAGGAGCCGTAGAGCAGGCCGCGGAACATGTGCAGGTAGACCACGATGAAGAACGCCGAAGCACCGGTGGAGTGCAGGTAGCGCAGGATCCAGCCGTATTCCACGTCACGCATGATGTACTCGACCGAGGCAAAGGCCTCTTCCGCCGAGGGTGTAAAGCTCATGGTCAGCCAGACGCCGGTGACGATCTGGTTGACCAGTACCAGCAGGGCTAGCGAGCCGAAGAAATACAGGAAGTTGAAGTTCTTGGGCGCGTAATACTTGCTCAGGTGGTCTTCCCACATCTTGGTGGCGGGGAAGCGAGCGTCAATCCAGTCCATGAACTTGCTCATCATGCTTTCTCCTGGTCGACGCCGATGACGACGATGTCATCCGACTCGTAAGAGTGCGGCGGCACTGGCAGGTTGAGAGGTGCGGGTTGCGACTTGTACACACGGCCAGCCAGGTCGTAATGCGAGCCGTGGCACGGGCAGAAATAGCCCCCCACCCACTTCGGCCCGAGGTCAGCCGGCGCGACTTCCGGGCGGAAGGTCGGCGAGCAGCCCAGGTGCGTGCACAGGCCGACAAGAATGAGCAGTTCCGGCTTGATCGAGCGAACTTCCGGGTCGACGTACGCTGGCTGCACGGATGCCTTCGACTCGGGGTCGGACAGCTCTGGCGTGAGCTTTTTGAGATTGCCAAGGATCTCTTGCGTTCGCCGCACGATGAATACGGGCTGGCCGCGCCATTCAGCGACCATCTGCTGCCCGGGCTCGACCTTGGCGATATTGACCTTCACCGGTGCACCGGCAGCCTTCGCCTTGGCACTGGGAAACCATGACCCCACGAACGGTACCGCAGCCCCCACTGCCCCCGCCGCCCCGACCACGGATGTCGCGGCTACGAGGAAGCGGCGCCGGCCTGCGTTGACGCCGTCATTGCTCATTCAGTCCTCTCCCATCAGCTTGCTTGGCCTGTTGGATCAGGCCTGTACTTAGGTAATGTCTGTGGCACTAAAAATTGGCCGCCATGGTAAGAAACAAGTCCACACAATGACAAGGTGATTAGCCTGGCAATGGGCCACAACCCTCGCTTTGCTTGATCTGCGTCTATGTGGCAGGTCACCACGGACATGCTGACAGGTTAGTTCAAGACATAAAAAAAGCCCGGTTCCAAGGAACCGGGCTTTTTTCGACTGCCGAAGCGGTATTAACGCTTGGAGTACTGAGGACGCTTACGCGCTTTACGCAGACCCACTTTCTTACGCTCGACTTCACGAGCGTCGCGGGTGACGTAGCCAGCACGACGCAGAGCGCCACGCAGGGTTTCGTCGTATTCCATCAGAGCGCGGGTGATACCGTGACGGATCGCACCGGCTTGACCGCTGACACCACCACCGGCAACGGTGACGTAGATGTCGAACTTCTCGGTGGTTTCGGTCAGCTCGAGTGGCTGACGAACAACCATGCGAGCGGTTTCGCGACCGAAGAACACGTCCAGCGAACGGTTGTTGATGGAGATGTTACCAGTACCCGGACGCAGGAAAACGCGAGCGGTTGCGGTCTTGCGACGGCCAGTGCCGTAATTTTGAGTCGCCGACATAATGAACTATCCCCTTAGATCTTCAGTTCTTGAGGCTGCTGAGCAGTGTGTGGGTGAGCAGCACCCGCGTACACTTTCAGCTTGCGGTACATGTCGCGACCCAGCGGGTTCTTAGGCAGCATGCCTTTGACCGCGGTTTCGATAACACGCTCAGGGGCTTTGGCGATCAACTTCTCGAAGTTGATTTCCTTGATGCCGCCTGGGAAGCCGGAGTGGGAGTAGTACATTTTGTCGGAAGACTTGGCGCCAGTTACACGGATCTGCTCGGCGTTGATGACGACGATGTAGTCGCCGGTGTCAACGTGAGGGGTGTATTCTGGTTTGTGTTTGCCACGCAGACGGCTAGCGATTTCGGTAGCCAGACGACCCAGGGTCTGGCCAGCGGCGTCGACTACGAACCACTCGCGCTTTACTGTTTCCGGTTTAGCAGTAAAAGTTTTCATTCTCTAAAGCCTCAGAGGCCGCCCAGCGAAAAATAGACGGCGAATCTTACTGGATAGTGCACAGCTTGCCAAGGGCAAGCGCGCAGCCGAACACTGACGCTTTTGGGGGCTCGGGTCGGGCACGCCAATGTTCGACAGGGTTCTTCCTGCGTGGTGGTGCATCACTCCCGCCACACGGAGAGGTGCCGAATTATCCAGATTGCGCGAAAAATTTCAACCTGCTTTTATGGGTGTCTTTGCCAAGGAGTGTTTTCCCGATGGAATACCGCAAGCTCGGCCGTACCGACCTCGACGTCAGCGCCCTGTGCCTGGGCACCATGACCTGGGGCGAGCAGAACACCCAGGACGAGGCCTTCGCACAGATCGCCAAAGCCAAGGCCAGCGGGGTCAACTTCATCGACACCGCCGAGATGTACCCGGTGCCGCCGCGCCCTGAGACCTACGCGGCAACCGAGCGCATCATCGGCAACTGGTTCCAAGCCAATGGCGACCGTGACGACTGGGTGCTGGCCAGCAAGATCGCAGGCCCCGGCAATGGCATCAGCCATATTCGCGATGGCCAGCTCAAGCACAATCGCCAGCACATCGTCGCCGCCCTGGATGCCAGCCTCGAGCGCCTGAACACCGATCGCATCGACCTCTACCAGCTGCATTGGCCGGAGCGCAGTACCAACTTCTTCGGCAAGCTGGGCTACCAGCACTTGCCACAAGACCATTTCACCCCGCTGGAAGAAACCCTGGAGGTGCTCGACGAACAGGTGCGGGCTGGCAAGATCCGTCACATCGGCCTGTCGAACGAAACACCATGGGGCACCATGAAGTTTCTGCAGCTGGCGGAAACTCGCGGCTGGCCGCGCGCGGTGTCGATCCAGAATCCCTACAACCTGCTCAACCGCAGCTTCGAAGTGGGCCTTGCGGAAGTCGCCATTCGCGAGCAGTGCGGCCTGCTGGCTTACTCACCTCTGGCCTTCGGCATGCTGTCGGGCAAGTACGAAAACGGCGCACGCCCGGAAAAAGGCCGCCTGACCCTGTTCAGCCGTTTCGCCCGCTACTCCAATCCACAGACCGTGACGGCCTGCGGCCGTTATGTACAGCTGGCCCGCGAGCATGGCCTGGACCCCGCGCAGATGGCCCTGGCCTTCGTTACACGCCAACCGTTCGTGACCAGCAACATCATTGGCGCGACCGATCTGGTGCAGTTGGAGAGCAACCTCAGAAGCCTGGAGCTGAACCTGAGCGATGAGCTGCTGGCGGCCATCGAGGCGATCCACCAGGAGCATCCGAACCCAGCGCCTTGAGCCGAAGGGCAGCGCAATTCTGCGGGGTAGACACAATCGCCAAAAAATAAGACGATCCAGCCGGTGATTGACCACTCTACCCTATAAGAACAATGACAATGATGTTTACCCAACCCTCCGCGTCGTTGCGGCGCGTCAGCATCCTGGCCATTGACAAGGTGTTCGCTTCGACCTTGATGCAGGCCAAGGACTTTTTCCACCTTGCCAGCTTGCGCTATAGCAAGCAGCTGGGCCTGGGTTTGCAGCCCATGTTCGAGATCAGCCTGGTGAGCCCGGATGGCCAGCCGGTGGACAGCTTCAGCAACGTGCAGCTGCCGGTCGATGGTGGCCTTGACGATGCCGATGTGATCATCCTCCCAGCGTTTTGGGAAGACTTCGACAACCTGCTGCAACGTTATCCACAGGTACTGCCTTGGCTGCGCGAGCAACATGCCCGTGGTGCCGTGCTCTGTGCCGAAGCCAGCGGCGTGTTCTGGCTGGCCGAGTCGGGCCTGCTCGACGGCAAGGAGGCAACCACCTATTGGCGCTTCTTCGCCACATTTGCCGAGCGTTTTCCGAAAATCCGGCTGAATCAGGACAAGCACCTGACCGATGCCGACAACCTGTACTGCGCTGGTGGCACTACCTCGGCCTGCGACCTGTACATCTACCTGATCGAGCGCTTCTGCGGGGCCAACGTGGCCCGCGCCGTGGCCCGCGACATCCTCTACGAAGTGCAGCGCAACTACACCCCGGGGCGCATGGGCTTTGGCGGGCAGAAGCTGCACCAGGACCTGATCATCCTGCAGATCCAGCACTGGCTGGAAGAGCACTTCGCCGATAAATTCCGCTTCGAGGACGTGGCCCGCAACCACGGCATGAGCATCCGTAACTTCATGCGTCGGTTCCAGGGCGCAACCGGCGACAAGCCGTTGCATTACCTGCAGCGGCTACGGATCGAAACGGCCAAAGGGTTGCTGTCGAGCACGCGCAAGAGCATCAAGACCATCAGCTATGAGGTCGGCTATGACGATGCGAGCTTCTTTGCGCGGTTGTTCCGCCAGCACACGGAGTTGTCGCCGAACCAATATCGGCAGCAGTTCATGCAGGAAGCCTGAAATACCTGGGGCCGCAAAAGCGGCCCCAGTTTCGATGGATTACGGCTTGTGCGCGCGCGACAGGAACTCGTGCGACTGCATTTCCAGCAGTCGGCTCAGCGTACGCTGGAACTCGAATGCCAACCGCCCACCGGTATACAGGTCTTTGAGCTCCACCTCGGCCGAAATGATCAGCTTGACGTTGCGGTCGTAGAACTCATCCACCATGTTGATGAAGCGCCGGGCGATGTCGTCGGTGGTGACGCTCATCTGCTCGACGTTGCTCAGCAACACGGCGTGGAAGATCTTGCCCAACTCGATGTAGTCGTTCTGGCTGCGCGGCCCGTCACACAGCGCGCGGAAGTCGAACCAGGCGACGTCGTCACAGGTACGCAGGGCGTGGATCGGGCGGTTTTCGATCATCAGTACGTCATTGTCGACGGCCTGGGTGCACTCCGGGGTCAGTGCCTTGAAGCTGGCACGCATGCTCTGCTCTGCCGCTTCATTGAGCGGGAAGTGGAACAGTTCGGCCTGCTCCAGGTGACGCAGGCGGTAGTCGACGCCGCTGTCGACGTTCACCACGTCGGTGTACTGCTTGATCATGGCGATAGCCGGCAGGAAGCGCGCGCGCTGCAGGCCGTCCTTGTACAGGCCGTCGGGGACGATGTTGGAGGTCGCCACCAGCGAGACGCCGTTCTTGAACAGCTCTTCCATCAGAGTGCCAAGGATCATGGCATCGGTAATGTCGGAAACGAAGAATTCGTCGAAGCAGATCACCCTGGCTTCTTCACTGAAGCGCTTGGCGATGATCGTCAGCGGGTTCTTCTCGCCTTTGAGGGTTTTCATTTCCTCATGCACACGCTTCATGAAACGGTGGAAGTGCGTGCGCATCTTCTGCTTGAACGGCAGCGCCTCGTAGAAGGTATCGACCAGGTAGGTCTTGCCGCGGCCTACCCCACCCCAGAAGTACAGGCCCTTGACCGGCGTCTGCTCCTTCTTGCCGAACAACTTGCCGAACATGCCCGGCTTGTTGTTCTGCGCCTGCACCAGGTCGTCGTAGAGGCGCTGCAGGTGACGCACCGCAGTCTCCTGCGCCGCGTCATGGAAGAAGTCGGGACGTTTCAGATCTGCTTGATATCGTTCTAGGGGCGTCATGATTTCGTTAGCGAGGCAACAAAAAACGGGCCGTCACTGTAGCGACAGGCCCGCATTATGGCAATCAGACTTGCGGCGAAATGCCTCAGGCGGCATGCAATCCCTGTGGGGGCTTCAGCCGCGAACACGGGCGAAGCCCGTGCCATACACCGCGGCGTCTACTTCGCGGATAAATCCGCTCCTACTAAGGCTGAAGCGCTGCACGCAAGCCTTCGATGGCCGCGTCACGTGCCTCGCCGCTGTCGAACTGCGGCCCGTCGGCAACTTGCTCGCCGTCAAGCCACAGGCTGAAGCCCAGCCCTTCGACACGCACATCGGCCTCGCCACCTTGCTGCAGCTGCTTGCTCACGGCGCCAGCGCTCTTGCCGTCGGCGAAGCTGCGCGACAGCAGCAGTTGCTCGCCATCGGCAGCCAGCAGACGGAAGCGGAAGCTGCCATCCTCATCACGGAAGCTGACGAAACGCGCGCTCTTGGCGGCTTTTTTCTTCACTTCGGTGCTGGCCTGCACGCTGCTGCGGAACGAGCGCAGGCCAACGGCCTCGCGCAGTTGCTCGAGGAACGGCGTGGCGATCTTGCGGGCCTTGGCAGCGCCGGCCAGGAGGATGTCTTCGAGGTCCGCCGGGCGCGAAATCAGCTGGTGATAGTGCTCACGCTTCTCGGCCAACTGGCCGTCGAGCAACTGGAACAGACGCTGCTTGGCCTCGCCCCACCCCAGGCCCTGCAGCAGTTCTTCGCGGAACTCGGCGCACTGCGCCGGCGACGAGAAGGCCTGGAACAGGGTGAACAGGTGCGAGTTGTCCGGGTCCTTGGCTTCGCCGGGTGCGCGCGAGTCGGTGACGATGCGCGAGATGGCGTCCTTCATGTCCTTCGCGCTGGTGAACAGCGGGATGGTGTTGTCATAGCTCTTGGACATCTTGCGACCGTCCAGGCCCGGCAAGGTCGCCACGCTTTCCTCGATCACCGCCTCGGGCATGGCGAAGAAGTCCTTGCCCTGGCCGAACAGGTGGTTGAAACGCTGGCCGATGTCACGTGCCATTTCCACGTGTTGAATCTGGTCGCGACCAACTGGCACCTTGTTGGCGTTGAACATCAGGATGTCTGCAGCCATCAGCACCGGGTAGCTGTACAAGCCCATGGTCACGCCGGCATCCGGGTCTTCGCCGGTTTCCAGGTTCTTGTCCACCGAGGCCTTGTAGGCGTGGGCGCGGTTGAGCAGGCCCTTGGCCGCGACGCAGGTCAGCAGCCAGGTCAGCTCGGGGATCTCGGGAATATCGGACTGGCGGTAGAACGTGACCTTGTCTGGATCCAGGCCTCCGGCCAGCCAGGTGGCGGCGATTTCCAGGCGCGAACGCTGAATGCGCAGTGGGTCGTCGCACTTGATCAAGGCGTGGTAGTCGGCCAGGAAGTAGAACGAATCGACACCGGGCTGCTGGCTGGCGACGATGGCCGGGCGGATGGCGCCGGCGTAGTTGCCCAGGTGCGGGGTGCCGGTGGTGGTGATACCGGTGAGAATGCGCGTGGTCATGGGTGTTCGCTTATTCAGGCTTGGCTCAATTCGAAAGGCGCGGCAGCAGCAGATCCTTCAGATCGGTCAGCTTGCCATGGAAGAAGTGTCCGCATTCTGCCACTTTCAGCAGCTCATGGGGGCGCGACAGGGCGTCGGACCATTCGTAAACCAGCTGCGGCGCGACGACTTCGTCGGCGTCGGGCTGCACCACGGTGATCGGGCAGCGCTGGGGCAGCGGGAACTCCGCCGTCAGGCGCATCACCGCCGGGGCGATCATGAACAGTTGCTGCAGCTCGAAACCCGCGCTTTCCAGGCGTCCTGCCAGGCTAGTGGCGACAAAACCACCGAACGAAAAGCCCATCAGCACCAGCGGCAGTTGCGGGTGCTTTTCACGCAACCAGGCCGCGACGGCCTCGGCATCGGCCACTTCGCCAGCGCCCATGTCATGGCTGCCGGCGCTCTGGCCAACGCCGCGATAGTTGAAGCGCAGGGTCACGTAACCTGCGTCACGGGCCGTGCGCTGCAGGGTCGAGACCACCTTGTTGAGCATGGTGCCGCCCTGGACCGGGTTGGGATGGCAGATCAGCACCGCGCCGCGGGCGTCGGCCACGTCCAGGTACAAGGCTTCCAGCTGGCCAGCGGGGCCATCGATGAACAAGGGGGTTTCGCGGACAAGCAAGGCACTCACTCCGTGACCTCGAAGGGGGTCGATTCGTCTAGGTGATGAATTCTGTTCTGATTTGCGATCGCTCGCGGTATACAGCGCAGGTCTGAGCCGTTAACGTAAAGCAAAGCCGTTTATAGAGGAAGGACTCGTGGAACTCTCGCTCCTTGTTTGGTTGTTGCCAACCCTGGCCCTGGTCATCGGTGTGGCGGTCGGTTTCATCGTGGCCCGCCTGCTGCCCAATGCGGCGCCCAGCAACACCCAGCGCCAACTGGATGACATCCAGAAGCGCTTTGACAGCTACCAGAACGAAGTGGTCACCCACTTCAACAGCACCGCCATGCTGGTCAAGAAACTGACCCAGAGCTACCAGGACGTGCAGGATCACCTGGCTGAAGGCGCCAACAGCCTGGCCCTTGACGATGTCACCCGCCAGCGCTTGCTGGCTGCCCTGCATTCCGAAGCGGCCCAGGGGCCGCGCGACCGCCTGACTCCGCCGCGCGACACCGCTGAAGTGCCGCGTGACTATGCGCCGAAGACCCCGAACTCGCCGGGTATGCTCGATGAGAGCTACGGCCTCAAGCGCTGATCGGCTGAAATGGACAAGGCCTCGCGAGAGGCCTTTTTCTTGCCCGGATTACACGCTCGCCAACGCCTGCTCCACATCGGCAATCAGATCCTCGACATCCTCCAGCCCTACCGACAGGCGCACCAACCCCTCGGAAATCCCATGATGCGCCCGCTCCTGCGGTGTGTAGCTCGAATGGGTCATGCTCGCCGGATGCTGCGCCAGCGACTCGGCATCGCCCAGGCTCACCGCCCGGGCAAACAGTTGCAGCGCATTCATGAAGCGCCGCCCGGCCTCGATGCCGCCCTTGAGCTCAAAGGCAATCATTCCGCCCGGCAAGCGCATCTGCCGATGCGCCAGTTCGTACTGGGCAAACGATGACAGCCCCGGGTAATGGATCAGCTCCACCTGCGGCTGATCTGCGAGAAACTCGGCAACCTGCTGGGCATTGGCGCAGTGACGATCCATGCGCAACGCGAGCGTCTTGATGCCACGCATCAACAGCGAGGCATCGTGTGGCGACAACACCGCGCCAGTCATGTCCTTGAGCCCTTCCAGACGAATGCGATCAATAAGCGCCTTGCGGCCGATGACCAGTCCGGCGGTGATATCGCCGTGGCCACTGAGGTACTTGGTCGCGGAATGCACCACCAGATCGGCGCCCAGCTCCAGTGGCCGTTGCAGATAAGGCGTGCAATAGGTGTTGTCGACCACGATATGCAGGTCATGCCCCCGCGCCGCCTCGGCCACTGCAGCGATATCGACCAATTGCATGTTCGGATTGGCCGGGGTTTCGAAGTAGATCATCCGGGTCTTATGGGTAATCGCAGCCTTCAGCGCCTTGGTGTCATTGAGGTCGACATGGCGGATCTTCACTCCGAATTCACCGATGCCATGGTGCATGTAGGCGAAGGTGCAGCCATATACCGTGCGCCCGACAATGAGCTCGTCACCGGGGCGCAGCAAGGTCCATAGCGTGGAGGTGATGGCGCCCATGCCCGACGCCAGCGCCAGACCCGCCTCCCCGCCTTCCAGAGACGCCATGCGCTGCTCCAGCAAGGCCAGGGTCGGGTTGGAGATGCGACTGTAGAAATGCCCACCTTCCTCCCCGGCAAAGCACGCCGCGCCGTATTCGACGCTGGGGAAGGCATAGGTCGAGGTCTGGTAAACCGGTGGCACCAGAGCGCCGCCGTGGGAAAGCGGGTCGTAGCCATGATGGATGGCACGGGTGGAAAAACCGGTGTTGTTATGGGAGTCGCGCATGGCAACAGCCTCTGGTGGTTTGCTATAAGCTTATGCCACCGAGCTACCTGAATTTTTCCAAAATATCCCACGCTATTGCGCCTGTTTTGGAAAGAAAACAATAAATACAACGACAGGAGGGCATATCATGCCTTCAAGCCTCGACCGCACCGACCGCGCCCTGCTCGCCGCCCTGCAGGACAACGCCCGCCTTACCGTGTCCGAACTCGCCGACCAGGTTGCACTGACCACCTCGCCCTGCTGGCGGCGGGTGAAGTTGCTGGAGGACAACGGCTATATCACCGGCTATCAGGCGATCCTTTCGCCCAAGTCGCTGGGGTTTGGGGTGACGGCATTCGTCAGCATCATGATGGATTCGCATACCAAGGACGTGGCGTTGGCATTCGAGAAACGGCTGATGGAGATTCCAGAGATTGTGGCCTGCCACAACATCTCAGGGCGGTATGACTTTTTGCTGGAGATACTGGCGCGGGATCTGGAGTCGTTTGGGGAATTTACCCGGGAAGTGCTGCAGCGGTTGCCGGGGGTGAAGGAGATTTACTCGAGTTTTTCCTACAAGGCAGTTAAGGAAAAACGCGTTATCCCCGTTTCGGAAACTCATATCTGAATTAGATCTTTCAAGTCCTTAGGAACGCTCCTACCGATTGACGTACCGCGCCTGACATACAAGAAAAATTTCCTGAAGCACGCTTGCCATGTAGCGATCAGGAGAACCTACATGGAACAGGGAATAACGTACTATCTGGATGAAGCTCTGTTTATCAGCGCGAAGGCCCCAACAGCTGATGTCATTAATTACCTAGGTTCGGGAGGTGGCGGGCCTGGTAGCGGTGGTTGGGGGCTCGGCCAAGGAACCCCAAGAGGAACAAGCCCCAGCAGGTCTGACATTTCAAGGGTCATATCCTTGCGCAGGGTTCTGGGCGAGGAGTATCAAGTCATTGAAAAAGAGTTCGAAGAACAGTACGCCCCACATTTGAATCAGCTCGCCGAAACCATGGGAGCCCTTAAGCACCTAATCACGACTGAAGCAGCTAATTTCCCGGACCCACTTTCGCGTGCAATAGCACAGCAGCGAATCTTGACTTCGCGAATTTCTCAGATTCGCGATGGCTACTTGCAAATCGTCCCTGACGCCAACGCCTATTATGGCGCTCCTGCATTCTATAAGCGCGCTGGCTCTATGATGAGCAGAATGCTGGAGCCTGGTGTATTTGCTGAAACAGGTGAAGCGCTAGGAAGAGCGTTTATCACACGACTGAGGCAATCATGGGAGGGGGCCTACAAATTACATATCGAAGCCCAGAAGCACCAAGCGCTGGCCGACGACCTTAGCGCTCTGGCAGCGCAAGTGGATGGAGCAGAATTCAGTCAGCCTCCAGTCGACCTGATCAAGGCCGCCGAACGTAGAACCACGCAAATCAATGCCGAACGGCAGATTCATTTCGATTGCCTACCCAATGTTCTGCAACATGAGTTGAGCCAGCAAACCGCTGTCGATAGTTCATGGACGCTCGCCCAGACACTCAATGCTTATTTGGCAACCGCTGCATCCATGGCACAAGCCAAACAAGCTCAAACTCCGTCATTCGCGCAACAGAACCCGCAGATCAACGGCCCCCTGTCGAAACCTCAGCTCGAAGCACTTTTGCATCTTGTGGACGAGCAAAACCTGAGACGAGCCGGAGCACGCTGGAAGGAGTATCACCATGCTCTGGCACTGAGCGAGTCGATCAGGTTTCTCGGCGTTTATTCGAGCGGCACACAGAATCTGGTTCACCGCGCCAACGAAGTGGAGCGATTGCTTGCCCAGCATGCCAGTCAGCTAGAGGCAGCCCGTCAGCAGGCAGAAGCTGAAAGACTGGCGGCAGAGGAAGCTGCGCGACAAGCCGCCGAGGCAGAGCGACTCGCTGCCGAGGCGGAACGCCAAAGGCAGGAAGCAGCACGCCAAAGCATCAGCTACATCAACGACACCCATACTGCCGCCTCCGTGCCGATCATCATTCCGATTGGCGCAGCGACCTTCGCAATCGCCGAAACCGCTGCGACCGCCCTTCTGGAGGCAATAGCAGCAGCCATAGGGCGCCTGGCCACGACAACGGCGGCAGCGGCCACCCCGCTGGCTGTCGGCATGCTCTCGGCAGCATGGCCATCGCCCCTGGGCAACGCCGAAAGGCGGTACCTGATCAGCACACCCCTTTCCAGCCTCTCGCCGCATGGCGGGCCTGACTTGGCCGCCCTTGCTAACTCTTCAGCAAGCGTCGACTTGCCTTATTTGCTGGCAGGCCGTGAGGAGGCAGAGGGTGTCGATCTCTACGTGGTCCCCGGCGGCAAACCGGTGGCCGTACACCCGGCGACGTTCGATACAGAGCGGCAGGTCTACAGCCTGGCGCTCGATAATCCACAGCGCATCCTGACCTGGACACCGGCCAGTGCGCCTGGAGTAGAAGAAGGCAATTCCACCAGCCTGCCGTCAGTGCCGCCGGGCACGGTGGTTTATACGGGCGGCAGCCTGAACCCGGTCAGCACCGAGACGGAACGTTATCCTGCGCTGGACTTGCTGGATCAGGAACGGCTGATCATCACCTTCCCGATAGACTCGGGATTGCCGCCTATTCTGGTGGTTTTCAAGAGCCCACGCTATGAGCCGGGAGCTGTCACTGGTCAAGGATCAACGGTCGACGGTGTTTGGCTTTCGGAGGAGACCCGGAAAGAGGGCGCCGCAATCCCTGCTGCAATTGCAGATCTGCTGAGAGGAAGGGAGTTTCGAGACTTTGATGCGTTCAGAAGTTAGTTCTGGAAAATCGTCGCCAATACACCAGAGCTCTCTAGGCAATTCAACACCACTAATAACAAGCTCATGAACAAGGGCTATGCACCCAAGGCACGCGACATCGACCGTTACAAGGGCAATGCTACCTTTATACTTCATCATGTCATTCCAATCTCGGAAGGTGGAGCCGTATACGATGCAGACAATCTAAAAGTGGTAACTCCAGAGGCTCACAATCGAATCCATTACGGGGCATCGAAATGAAAGATAGAAAGAAATTTTCCGACTTCTCCGAAGCCGAATTCCTAGAAATCATTGTCTCCATCACCGACCCGACAGATGATGTAAGCGAGAAGGAGCTAGATTCGCGGATCTTGGACTTCAGAGAAATTTCTGAACACCCCAGTGGATCCGATCTTATTTACTGGCCTGAAGCTGATGGACTGGACGCTCCTGAAGAAATTCTACGAATTGTGAAAGAATGGCGCGCCATCAATAAAAAGCCCGGATTCAAAGCTACCTGAGCCGCACCCCCGCTTCGGCGGGGTACTTTTACGCGGACAGGAATATTCCTACAACCCAAAGAAAATTCCTCATACCCAATACTGCACTGTGAATATTCCCCTCCCAAACAAGCACAGCCATGATCCATGCATCACTTCAAGAGAGCAACGCTATCATGGCTATGCACCTCCCAGAGCACATCGCAAACAAGCTGGCAGAGCAATCCTTCGCCAACTTCGACGATTTCTCCCAGTCCTTCTGGATGGCTCTCGCCGAGGATCCGGTCTATTCCCACCAATTCGTCACCTCGCAACTCAAACGCATCAAACAAGGCTGGCCACCCCGCGCGCCCTTCGGCGAAACCGCCAAAGGCGTGCGTAACTATCAGATCTGCCACATAGACCCGCCCACCTTGGGCGGTACAATCTACGACGCCGAAAATCTGCGGATCATGAGTGCTCTGCAGTACGCGCTGTCTTCGGAGGTGGACTGGTGATCTGTCAAAAACACTCCCTTGCCGACTACACCTGCGCAGAATTCAGGGCTGTAATTGACGAACTGCTACATGCCTCTGGCACCTCTGCCTGGCAAGATCAATTACTCGAAAACTTTATCGAGATCACCGAACACCCAGATGGCTCCGACCTGCTCTACTACCCGGCAAACGAACTGGAGGGCTGCAGCATGGGTGTGATTGCACGTATCATCGCTTGGCGAAAATCAAAGAAACTTCCCCTGTTCAAGGACGTACAATGAAACAATCTCTCTGGGTGTTGATGCTGCTTCTGTCCGGTTGCGCCGACGGCAGAATCCTCATTCTGCCCAATCTGCAGGAGCAGAAATTCGCTTGCGACATGGATCCTTACAAACAAGGATGCGAACGCCATAGTGATTATGACCGGCACTACAACTCCATTGAGGACAAGAAGGGTTAGATAGCCTCAGAACACCGTTTAGTGATGTTTGATATCGTCTGGATGCCAGTAGGTTCGCTAAGAAGTAGGGGTGGTGACCACCTGGTGTCGGTCTTAAGTTATAGGGTGGTGCGTAAATCCCCCCATAAAAAAACCCCGCCGAAGCGGGGTTTATTACAAGTAACAATACTTAGATCGCACCACGCTGACGCAGCACATCCAGCACCTGCTTCACACCCTCTTCAACACTGGTGTTCTGTGTATCGATCACCAGATCAGCATCCAGCGGCACATCGTACGGGAAGCTCTCCCCCGGGATGTTGTCGCCACCGGCAGCGTACAGGCCTTGAGGATCGCGCTCACGGCAAGCCAATGGCGAGGCCTGCACGTAAACGGTCACAAGACGCTCCTTGCCGATCAACGCCTTGGCTTGCTCGCGACCTTCGGCATCCGGGGCAACGAATGCGGCCAGGGTCAGCAGGCCGGCTTCGTTGAACTGGCGCGCCACATGGGCGGCGCGGCGCCAGTTCTCGGTGCGACCGGCGCGGTCTTGCGGCAGGCCCTTGTTCAGGTCGTGGCGCAGGTTCTGGCCATCGAGCACGTACACCGCACGGCCCATGTCGAACAGCTTGCGCTCCACGGCGTAGGCCAGGGTGCTCTTACCCGCGCCGGACAAGCCGCTGAACAGCACGGTGGCTGGCTGCTGGCCGAAACGCAGGGCACGTTCTTCGGTGGCCACGTGGGCCTGCTTGCCATGCTGGCCAGAACCACCATGCGGCAGGACCGGCTGGGCGATGATCATGCCGGCGCCGACGGTGCCGTTGGTCAGGCGGTCAATGACGATGAACGCGCCGGTGGTGCGGTTGCTGTCGTAACCGTCCAGGGCGATGGCGCTATCCAGCGCTACCTTGACGCGACCAATCTCGTTCAACTGCAGCGCGCTGGCGGCATTCTGCTCGAGGGTGTTCACATCGACCTTGTGGGTAATGCTGGCAATCGAGCCCGGCACGTAGCTGGTGGCGCGCTTGATGTCATATTTCTTGCCAGGGAGCATCGGCTCTTCGGCCATCCACACCAGCATGGCGTCGAACTGGTCAGTGACTGGTGGGACGTTGTCGGCATGCACCAGCAGGTCGCCACGGGAGATGTCGATCTCGTCTTCCATGGTCAGAGTCACGGCCTGGCCTGGGCCGGCGTTTTCCAGCTCACCTTCATAGGTGACGATGGATTTGACCCGGCTGCTCTTGCCCGACGGCAGCACGACGATTTCGTCGCCCTTGTGCACCACGCCGCTGGCGAGGGTGCCGGCGAAACCGCGGAAGTTCAGGTTTGGGCGGTTGACGTACTGCACCGGGAAACGCAGGTCAGTGAAATTGCGGTCGGCCGCCACTTCGACAGTTTCGAGGATTTCCATCAGCGTCGGGCCGGCATACCACGGCGACTGTTCGCTATGGTTGACCACGTTGTCACCCTTGAGCGCCGACATCGGCACGAAGTGCAGGCTGCTCGGGGTCAGGTTGATGGCTTCTGCGAACTTCAAGTAATCAGCTTTGATTTCCTCGAAGACCCCTTCATCGAAGCCCTTGAGGTCCATCTTGTTGACCGCGACGACGATGTGCTTGATGCCCAGCAACGAGGCGATGTAGCTATGGCGACGGGTCTGGGTCTGCACGCCGTAACGGGCATCGACCAGGATGATCGCCAGGTCACAGGTGGACGCACCGGTGGCCATGTTGCGGGTGTACTGCTCGTGGCCCGGGGTGTCGGCGATGATGAACTTGCGCTTGGCGGTGGAGAAGTAGCGGTAGGCGACATCGATGGTGATGCCCTGCTCGCGCTCGGCCTGCAGGCCGTCGACCAGCAGCGCCAGGTCGACTTCTTCGCCCGTGGTGCCGGACTTCTTCGAATCACGGGTGATGGCTTCGAGGTGGTCCTCGTAGATCATCTTGGAGTCGTGCAGCAGGCGCCCGATCAGGGTGCTCTTGCCGTCATCCACGTTGCCGCAGGTGAGGAAACGCAGCAGTTCTTTACGCTCGTGCTGAGCCAGATAAGCGAGGATGTCTTCGCTGATCAAATCGGATTGGTGCGACATGGAGTAACCCTGAAATTAGAAGTAGCCCTGACGTTTTTTATCTTCCATGGAACCGGCGCCATCGTGGTCGATGACTCGGCCCTGGCGCTCGGAAGTGCGCGTCAGGAGCATTTCCTGAATGATGTCGGTCAGCGTCTCGGCTTCCGACTCGACCGCACCCGTCAGCGGGTAGCAGCCAAGGGTACGGAAACGCACCTTCTTCTTGACGATGCGCGCTTTCTCTTCCTCGGACAGGTGTTCGAGGATGCGATCGTCGTCGATCATGATCAGGGTGCCGTTCTTCTCGATGACTTCACGCTCGGCGGCGAAATACAGCGGCACGATCGGGATGCCTTCGAGGTAGATGTACTGCCAGATGTCCAGCTCGGTCCAGTTCGACAGCGGGAAGACGCGAATCGACTCGCCTTTGTTGACCTTACCGTTGTACACGTTCCACAGCTCGGGGCGCTGGTTCTTCGGGTCCCAGCGGTGCTTGCTGTCACGGAACGAGTAGACACGCTCCTTGGCCCGCGACTTCTCTTCGTCGCGGCGCGCGCCACCGAAGGCGGCGTCGAAACCATGCTTGTCCAGTGCCTGCTTGAGGCCCTGGGTCTTCATGATGTCGGTGTGCTTGGAGCTGCCATGGGTGAACGGGTTGATGCCCTGCGCCACACCCTCTGGGTTGACGTGGGTGATCAGCTCCAGGCCCATTTCCTCGACCATCTTGTCGCGGAAGCTGTACATCTCCTGGAATTTCCACTGGGTGTCGACGTGCATCACCGGGAACGGCAGTTTGCCCGGGAAGAAGGCCTTGCGCGCCAGGTGCAGCATCACGGCGGAATCCTTGCCGATCGAGTACAGCATCACCGGGTTGTCGAACTCGGCGGCCACCTCGCGGATGATGTGGATGCTTTCCGCCTCCAGCTGTTTCAAGTGCGTCAGTTTGTCGACCATGGCTACTCACGAAAAACGATCTTATGGACGGCCAGCGGGCCGTGTTCGAGCGAGCCACTTTATCACAGCGGCTGATTCTATTTAGGCGACGGACTAGATCGAAAAGGTCTAACGATATGACTGGGGGTTTGGCGGAAAGGGGCCGCTGTGCAGCCCATTCGCGGGGCAAGCCCGCTCCCACAGGTATCCTACAAACTGGAGGACTGCACAAATCTTGTGGGAACGGGCTTGCCCCGCGAAATAGACAACACCGATATCAGATCGGGTTCGGGCAATCGATGAACAGGTGCTCCAGGGCAAAGCGCCGGGCCAGGTAATCCCCCAGCGCCTGCACGCCATAGCGCTCGGTGGCATGGTGCCCGGCGGCAATGAAGCTGACGCCATTTTCGCGGGCGCTGTGGTAGGTCTGCTCGGACGCTTCGCCACTGATGAACAGGTCCACGCCGGCCGCAATCGCGGTATCGATGTAGCCCTGGCCACCGCCGGTGCACCAGCCGACCCGACGGATCACCGCGTCCCCTTCGACCAGCAGCGGCTCGCGCCCCATGACTTCCTGAACACGTCGGGCGAAGTCCCGCGCGGTCATCGGCTCGGCCAGCGAACCGACCAGCCCGACCACTTTGGGGTTTTCCGGGTCCAACGGCCCTTCCACGGTGATGTCCAGCTGCCGCGCCAGCTGCACGTTGTTGCCCACTTCCGGGTGCACGTCCAAAGGAAGATGAAATGCCAGCAGGCTGATGTCGTGCTTGAGCAGCGTCTTCAAGCGACGCTGTTTGATCCCGGTGATGCACGGGTTCTCGCCCTTCCAGAAATAGCCGTGGTGCACCAGCACCAGGTCGGCCTCGGCCTCGACCGCCGCGTCCAGCAGTGCCTGGCTGGCGGTAACGCCGCTGACGATGCGGCTGACCTGCGGCCGGCCTTCGACCTGCAGGCCATTGGGGCAGTAATCCTGGATTTTCGCACTGCCCAGGTAGCGTTCGGCTTCCTCGACCAGGGTATTGAGGGCAACGGCCATGGAAATCTCCTCGAAATCTGCACGTTCAACGGGAGCAACGCCCGTATACTGGCGGCCATTATGGGCCGTCGCCGGCGTCGGGGAAACCGGTGTATGATCGCGCGCGCTTGCGCCCCGCTGCGCCACAATGGCTCTCGCCCACTCCCAGGATTCGTTCATGTTCAAGGCTTTGCGTTACTTTGGCTGGCCCCTGCTTACCGGCATTCTGATCGCCGTATTGATCATCCAGCGCTTCCCGCAATGGGTCGGCTTGCCCAGCCAGGACGTCAACCTGCAACAGGCGCCGCAGACCACGCAGATCATGCAGGGCCCGGTGTCCTATGCCGACGCGGTGACCCTCGCCGCACCGGCGGTGGTCAACCTGTACACCACCAAAGTGGTGAACAAGAGCGCCCACCCGCTGTTCGAAGACCCGCAGTTCCGCCGCTTCTTCGGCGACAACCTGCCCAAGCAGAAGCGCTGGGAGTCGAGCCTGGGCTCGGCGGTGATCATGAGCCCCGAGGGTTACCTGCTGACCAACAACCACGTCACCAGCGGCGCCGACCAGATCGTAGTGGCGCTCAAGGACGGCCGCGAAACCCTGGCCCGGGTGATCGGCAGCGACCCTGAGACCGACCTCGCGGTATTGAAAATCGACCTCAAGAGCCTGCCGGCGATCACCATCGGCCGCTCTGACAACATCCATATCGGTGACGTCACCCTGGCCATTGGTAACCCCTTCGGCGTCGGCCAGACCGTCACCATGGGCATCATCAGCGCCACCGGCCGCAATCAGCTGGGCCTGAACAACTACGAAGATTTCATCCAGACCGACGCTGCGATCAACCCGGGCAACTCCGGCGGCGCACTGGTCGATGCCAACGGCAACCTGGTGGGCATCAACACGGCGATCTTCTCCAAGTCCGGCGGTTCGCAGGGCATCGGCTTCGCCATCCCGGTCAAGCTGGCCCTGGAAGTGATGAAGTCGATCGTCGAGCACGGCCAGGTAATCCGTGGCTGGCTGGGCATCGAAGTACAGCCGCTGAGCCAGGAGCTGGCCGAATCGTTCGGCATGCGGGGGCGCCCCGGTATCGTGGTGGCGGGCATCTTCCGCGATGGCCCGGCGGCGAAGGCCGGGTTGCAGCTGGGTGATGTGATCCTCAGCATCAATGGCGAGCCGGCCGGTGACGGGCGCAAGTCGATGAACCAGGTGGCGCGGATCAAGCCCAACGAGAAAATCACCATCGAGGTGGTGCGCAACGGGCAGCAGTTGAAGCTGATCGCAGAAGTGGGGCTGCGGCCGCCACCGGCTCCAGCAGCCGCCCAGGAAGAAGAGAAATAAAGAATTGGGGCCGCTTATGCGGCCCCAGTTGCATCAATGCAGGATCTGGCTGAGGAACAATTTGGTCCGGTCACTGCGCGGCCGGTCGAAGAAATCATCCGGCGCGGCCTGCTCCACGATCTCCCCCTTGTCCATGAAGATCACCCGGTTCGCCACGGTGCGGGCAAAGCCCATCTCATGGGTTACGCAGAGCATGGTCATGCCGTCCTCGGCCAGGCCGACCATGGTGTCGAGCACTTCCTTGACCATTTCCGGATCGAGCGCCGAGGTCGGCTCATCGAACAGCATGATCTTCGGCTTCATGCACAGCGCCCGGGCAATCGCCACGCGCTGCTGCTGGCCACCGGACAACTGCCCAGGAAACTTGTGCGCCTGCTCCGGGATGCGTACCCGCTCCAGATAATGCATGGCGATTTCTTCGGCCTTGCGCCGCGGCATCTTGCGTACCCACATGGGCGCCAGGGTGCAGTTTTCCAGGATGGTCAGGTGTGGGAACAGGTTGAAGTGCTGGAACACCATGCCCACTTCGCGGCGGATCGCTTCGATCTGCTTGAGGTCGTTGGTCAGCTCCACGCCATCGACCACGATACGTCCCTGCTGGTGCTCTTCAAGGCGGTTGAGGCAGCGGATGGTGGTCGACTTGCCCGAGCCGGACGGCCCGCACAACACGATACGCTCACCCTGACGCACGTTCAGGTTGATGTCCTTGAGCACATGGAACTGGCCATACCACTTGTTCACGCCCTGCATCTGGATGATGCCTTCGGGGCCGGCAGGCTGCTTGATCGCTTCACTCATTTAGAAACTCCTAACGCTTGTGGCCAGTGTCCAGCTTGCGCTCCAGGTGCATGGAGTAGCGGGACATACCGAAACAGAAGATCCAGAACACCAGGGCGGCAAACACGTAGCCCTCGGTGGCCATGCCCAGCCAGGCCGGATCGGCGGCGGCTTGCTTGACGCTGTTGAGCAGGTCGAACAGGCCGATGATGATCACCAGGCTGGTGTCCTTGAACAGGGCGATGAAGGTATTGACGATGCCGGGAATCACCAGCTTCAGGGCTTGTGGCAGGATCACCAGGCCCATCGAACGCCAGTAGCCCAGGCCCATGGCCGCAGCCGCTTCGTACTGGCCCTTGGGGATGGCTTGCAGGCCGCCGCGCACCACTTCGGCGATGTACGCCGACTGGAACAGGATCACGCCGATCATCGCCCGCAGCAGTTTGTCGAAGCTCATGCCTTCGGGCAGGAACAGCGGCAGCATCACCGACGACATGAACAGCACGGTGATCAACGGCACGCCCCGCCAGAACTCGATGAAGGTCACGCAGACTACCTTCACCGCCGGCATCCGCGAACGCCGCCCAAGGGCCAGCAAGATCCCCAGGGGCAAGGCACCGACAATGCCCACGGTGGCGATCACCAGGGTCAGCATCAGCCCACCCCACTGGCTGGTCGGCACGCTTTCCAGGCCCAGGTAGCCGCCATGCAGCAGCGTGTAGGCGAGGATCGGGTACAACACCAGGAAGCCCAGGCCGTAAACGGCCTTGCGCGGGAAACGCTTGATGAACAGCGGCGCTGCGCCCAGCACGGCGAGCCACACGGTCAGGTCCACGCGCCAGCGCAGTTCGGCTGGGTAGTAGCCATACATGAACTGGCCGAAGCGCTGCTGGATGAACACCCAGCAGGCGCCCTCTTTCGTGCAGTCGGCACGGGTGGTGCCGACCCAGTTGGCGTCGATCAGTGCCCACTGCAGCAGCGGCGGCACGATCAGCCACACCAGGTATACGGCGAACAGGGTCAGCAGGGTGTTGAGCCAGCTGGAGAACAGGTTGGCACGCATCCAGGCGAGCATGCCGACAGTTTTTACCGGTGGCGGCATGTCAGGTTTGAAAACATGAGCATTCACGGGCGTATCCTCACCGCTCGATCAGCGCAATGCGCTTGTTGTACCAGTTCATCAGCAGCGAAATGCTGATGCTGATGGCGAGATAGACACTCATGGTGATGGCAATCACCTCGATGGCCTGGCCGGTTTGGTTGAGCACGGTACCGGCGAACAGCGAGACCATCTCTGGGTAGCCGATACCGGCCGCCAGCGACGAGTTCTTCGCCAGGTTCAGGTACTGGCTGGTCAGCGGTGGGATGATCACCCGCAGTGCCTGGGGGATGATGACTTTGCGCAGGGTCGGGCCCTCGCGCAGGCCGAGCGAACGGGCCGCTTCGGTCTGGCCATGGCTGACCGAGCGAATGCCCGAGCGCACGATCTCGGCAATGAACGCAGCGGTATAGATCGTCAGTGCTAGGGTCAGCGCCAGCAGTTCGGGAATCAGCACCCAGCCACCGACGAAGTTGAAGCCCTTCAGCTGCGGCACTTCCCAGTGCACCGGGCTGCCGAACAGCAACGCACACAGCCCTGGGATGGCAATGAACAGCGCCAGGCCCACCCAGAACTTGTGGAACGGCTCGCCGGTCTCGTTGAAGCGCTTGTTGGCAAGCCGCACCATCACCACGATGGCCACGATCGCCAGGACCACGGCGACCACGAACGGCCAGAAGCCTTCGGCCATCGAGGCGCCGGGCATGTTCAGGCCACGGTTGCTGATGAAGAACATGTCGTCGATGTTGATGCTGCCCCTCGGCCCCGGCAGGGTCAGGAACACCGCGAAATACCAGAACAGGATCTGCAGCAACGGCGGGATATTGCGGAAGGTTTCCACATACACCGTCGCCAGCTTGTTGATCATCCAGTTCGGTGACAGCCGCGCCACCCCGATGATGAAGCCCAGGATGGTCGCCAGGATGACGCCGATGAAGGTCACCAGCAGCGTGTTGAGCAGGCCGATGACGAATACTCGCGCGTAGCTGTCGGACTCCACATAGGGAATCAGATGCTGGGCGATGCCGAAGCCGGCGCTGCGGTCGAGAAAGTCGAAACCGGAGGTAATCCCCCGGTGTTGCAGGTTGGTTTGCGTGTTGTGGAACAGGTACCAGCCCAGGCCCACCACGAAGAGGATCGTGAGAATCTGGAACAGCCACGCGCGCACACGCGGATCGTTCAGGGATAGCCCCTTTTGTGCGCCGATTCGATTTTGCATGAAGTGCCCCGGACAGTAGGGATTCGAACAGCCTGCGACGGCGGAATGCCGCCGCAGGGCGCAACCATCAGCGCACCGGTGGCGCGTACTGGATGCCGCCGTTGTTCCACAGGGCATTCATGCCACGGTCGATCTTCAAGTCAGTGCTCTGGCCCAGGTTCTTCTCGAACACTTCGCCATAGTTGCCCACTTGCTTGACGATCTGCACTACCCAGTCCTTAGGCAGCTTGAGGTCTTTGCCGTACTCACCGTCAGCGCCCAGCAGGCGGGCGTTGTCCGGGTTCTTGGTGGACTTGGCTTCGGCCTCGACCGTTTTCGAGGTGATACCCGCCTCTTCGGCATTGAGCATGGCGAACAGGGTCCACTTGACGATGCTGAACCACTCCTCGTCGCCTTTGCGCACCACCGGGCCCAGCGGTTCCTTGGAGATGGTCTCCGGCAGCACCACGTAGTCGGTCGGCGCAGCCAGCTTGGAGCGCTGGGCGAACAGCTGCGACTTGTCCGAGGTCAGCACGTCGCAACGGCCCGATTCCAGCGACTTGGCGCTTTCGTCGGAGGTGTCGAAGGTGATCGGGGTGTACTTCAGGCCATTGGCGCGGAAGTAGTCGGAGACGTTCAGCTCGGTGGTGGTGCCGGCCTGGATACAGATGGTCGCGCCGTCGAGTTCCTTGGCGCTGGAAACACCGAGCTTCTTGTTGACCAGGAAGCCCACGCCGTCATAGTAGGTGACCCCGGCGAACACCAGGCCCATGCCGGCATCGCGCGAGCTGGTCCAGGTGGTGTTGCGTGACAGCACGTCGACTTCGCCGGACTGCAGCGCAGTGAAGCGTTCCTTGGCGTTGAGCTGGCTGAACTTGACCTTGGTGGCGTCGCCGAACACGGCGGCGGCCACGGCACGGCACACGTCGGCATCGATACCGACGATCTTGCCCTGCGCATCAGGTACCGAGAAGCCTGGAAGACCGTCGCTCACGCCACACTGGACGAAGCCCTTCTTCTTGACCGCATCGAGGGTGGCGCCGGCCTGGGCGGTGCTCACGGCGCCCAGTGCGGCGGCAGCGGTGAGGACTGCCAGGGTGGTTTTCAACATCTTCATTCACAACCTCCAAATCGCTCTTGTTGTATGAGCCGGAATTGCACCGCACCCTTATGAGGCGCATCCGACCCTTGTTGGCTTGTTTTTGGGTCAATTGGCGCAATGGACTGTTCTACGACAGCCTTCGCTTGCAAAGGGTGTTACCGTGCCGGCCTGACCCTTGCATCGAATGATTCATAGCAAACGGCGTACCACAGTCGGCGGCTAAAGCGATTAAGCCCACGTCAAGTAGGGAAAGTTGTATCGTTGCGACATTCTTTTTCTGACAATCATTTCCGGCGCCTTCTTTTTGCGCATGCCTTTACAAGATCCGCACACTTTCGGAGCAGTCATGACCAACCCGCTGATTCTCGAACCTCAGAAAACCGCAGACGCCTGTGTGATCTGGTTGCACGGCCTGGGTGCCGACCGTTACGACTTCCTACCGGTTGCCGAATTCATGCAGGAGCGCCTGCTCAGTACACGGTTCGTCATGCCACAAGCGCCGACTCGGCCAGTCACCATAAATGGCGGTTATGCCATGCCCAGCTGGTACGACATCAAGGCGATGACCCCGGCCCGCGCCATCGATGAGGCGCAGCTGGAGGAGTCCGCCGAGCAGATCATCGGGTTGATCAAGGCAGAACAAGCCAAGGGCATCAACCTGGCGCGGATCATCCTCGCCGGCTTCTCCCAAGGCGGTGCCGTGGTGCTGCATACTGCCTATATAAAGTGGCAAGAAGCGCTGGGCGGCGTCATTGCACTGTCTACCTATGCGCCCACCTTCACCGACAGCCATGAACTGAGCGCCTGCCAACAGCGCACCCCGGCCCTCTGCCTGCACGGCGTACACGACCCGGTGGTGATCCCGTCCATGGGCCGCACCGCGTTCGAGTACCTGAATACCTGGGGCGTGGCCGCGCAATGGCACGAGTACCCCATGGAACACGAAGTGGCGGTCGAAGAGCTGAGCGACATCCACGACTGGCTGAGCAAGCAACTGCAATAAGCAGTCTCACTTGTAGTCGTGGGCCTATTCCGCTACGCCGCGCCCGGATCTTGCATTACACTGCCCGGCGTACATTCCTTAATCAGTTGATGAGACGATCGTGCTCAAGGCACTTAAAAAAATCTTCGGCAAAGGAGACGTCGCGCCCCAGGCCGTCGCTCCTGCTGCCAGCGCCACGCCGCCCGCGCCCGCCGCGGCCCCCGTGGCCAAGCCCGAGCCGCAGCCCCGCCAGCCGCGCCCCAAACCCGCCGCCAAGGCCCAAGTGCCTGACGCAACGCCCGCTGCCGAGCAGCCGGCCAAGGACAAACCGCGCCGCGAGCGCAAACCGAAGCCCCAGGCCAGCCTGTGGAAACCGGAAGACTTCGTGGTCGAGCCGCAGGACGGCAAGACCCGCTTCCACGACTTCAAGTTGTCCAACGAGCTGATGCACGCCATCCACGACCTGGGCTTCCCGTACTGCACGCCGATCCAGGCCCAGGTGCTGGGCTACACCCTGCGTGGCCAGGACGCCATCGGCCGCGCCCAGACCGGCACCGGCAAGACCGCCGCGTTCCTGATTTCGATCATCGCCCAGCTGCAGCAGACGCCACCGCCCAAGGAACGCTACATGGGCGAGCCGCGCGCGCTGATCATCGCGCCGACCCGCGAGCTGGTAGTACAAATCGCCAAGGACGCCGCCGCCCTGACCAAGTACAGCGGCCTGAACGTGATGACCTTCGTCGGCGGCATGGACTTCGACAAGCAGCTCAAGTCCCTGGAGGCCCGCCACTGCGACATCCTGGTAGCCACCCCGGGCCGTCTGCTGGACTTCAACCAGCGCGGTGACGTGCACCTGGACATGGTCGAGGTGATGGTGCTGGACGAAGCCGACCGCATGCTCGACATGGGCTTCATCCCGCAGGTCCGGCAGATCATCCGCCAGACCCCGCCGAAGAGCGAACGCCAGACCCTGCTGTTCTCCGCCACCTTCACCGACGACGTGATGAACCTGGCCAAACAGTGGACCACGGACCCGGCGATCGTCGAGATCGAACCGGAGAACGTCGCCAGCGAAACCGTCGAGCAGCACGTCTATGCCGTGGCCGGCAGCGACAAATACAAGCTGCTGTACAACCTGGTGACCCAGAACAAGTGGGAACGGGTGATGGTGTTCGCCAACCGCAAGGACGAAGTGCGCCGCATCGAGGAAAAACTGGTACGCGACGGCATCAATGCCGCCCAGTTGTCAGGCGACGTACCCCAGCACAAGCGCATTCGTACCCTGGAGAATTTCCGCGAAGGGCGTGTCACCGTGCTGGTAGCGACGGACGTGGCAGGCCGTGGCATCCATATTGATGGCATCAGCCATGTGATCAACTTCACCCTGCCAGAAGACCCGGACGACTATGTGCACCGGATCGGCCGCACAGGGCGTGCGGGGGCTGACGGCGTGTCGATCAGCTTTGCCGGCGAGGATGATTCGTATCAGCTCCCTGGGATCGAGGAGCTGCTGGGGCGCAAGATCAAGTGCGAGATGCCGCCGGATGAGCTGCTCAAGCCGGTGCCGCGCAAGCACCACTGATCGGCGTCGCTCCCTTCGCGGGACAAGCCCGCTCCCACAAGGTTAGTGAAGATCTCTGTGGGAGCGGGCTTGCCCCGCGAGCCGGGGCAACGCCCCGGCCATCCACTCCAGACCTACCAGCGCCCCGCCGCATCCTGGTCACTCTGCTTCCCTTCCACCCAACGCGCCCCCTCCTGGGTATTCTCCTTCTTCCAGAACGGCGCCCGGGTTTTCAGATAATCCATGATGAAGTTGCAGGCATCGAACGCCGCCTGCCGATGCGCACTGGCCACGCCGACGAACACGATCGGCTCACCCGGCTCCAGCGCACCAATCCGATGCAGCACCTCGACCTTCAGCAATGGCCAGCGCTGCTCCGCCTCGACCACGATCTTGGCCAACGCCTTTTCGGTCATGCCTGGATAATGCTCAAGGAACATTCCCGCTACATCGCGACCGTCATTGAAATCCCGCACGTAACCGACAAATCCGACCACCGCACCCACGCCGACATTAGCGGCATGCATGGCATTGACCTCCAAGCCCGGGTCGAACGCCGCTTGCTGCACTCGCACGGCCATGATCAGCCTCCGGTGACCGGTGGAAAGAATGCCACCTCATCACCCGCATCCAGCGGCTCATCAAGCTTGCACAACTCTTCATTGCGCGCGCACATGAGGTTCTGCTCGGCCAGCACTGCGTACTGTCCGCCTTTGGCCACCAGGGCCTGGCGCACATCGTCAACCACCTTGAAATCCCCTTCCAAGCGCTCCGCGTCCACCCCGAGCAACTCTCGGTAACGGGCGAAATACATCACTTTCACATTCATCACACATCCACCTTGTAGTGGCCGCTCTTGCCACCGAGCTTCTCCAACAGGCGCACCTGCTCGATCACCATGCCTTTGTCCACGGCCTTGCACATGTCGTAGATCGTCAGCGCGGCGACACTCGCGGCAGTCAGGGCTTCCATCTCCACACCGGTCTGCCCGGCCAGCTTGCAGCGGGCGACGATATGCACCACATCCTGCCCCTCGGCGCTCAGCTCGACCTTGACGCTGGTCAGCATCAGCGGGTGGCACAGCGGGATCAGGTCACTGGTCTTCTTCGCCGCCTGAATACCGGCGATGCGCGCAACGGCGAACACATCACCCTTGGGGTGCTCACCGTCGACGATCATCTGCAGGGTCTGCGGCAGCATGCGCACCCGCGCCTCGGCCACGGCCTCGCGCTCGGTCACGGCCTTTTCGGTGACGTCGACCATGTTGGCGCGCCCCTGGGAATCAAGATGTGTCAGCACTGCTCTGCTCCTGTGAAGGGAACACAGAGTGTAAACCTGTGGGTCAGGTTTGCGCAGTGGAAAAAACCGGGCGGCGCGCCGCCCGGTGGGTGAGCGTTACAGATGCGACTCGGCGTACTCGGCCAGCACCGAGCGCGGTACACCCTGCAGGGTGATGTGCACGCCATGGGGGAAGTCCTTGAAGCGCTCGGTCAGGTAGGTCAGGCCCGAGCTGGTCGCGGACAGGTAGGGGGTGTCGATCTGCGCCAGGTTACCCAGGCAGACCACCTTGGAACCGGACCCGGCACGGGTGATGATGGTTTTCATCTGGTGCGGTGTGAGGTTCTGGCATTCGTCGATCAGGATCAGGCTCTGCTGGAAGCTGCGGCCGCGGATGTAGTTCAACGATTTGAACTGCAAGGGTACCCGTTCGAGGATGTACTCGACACTGCCGTGGGTGCTTTCGTCATCCATGTGCAGGGCTTCGAGGTTGTCGGTGATGGCGCCCAGCCACGGTTCCATCTTCTCCGCTTCGGTGCCCGGCAGGAAGCCGATCTCCTGGTCCAGCCCCTGCACACTGCGGGTGGCGATGATGCGCCGGTAACGCTTGCTGACCATGGTCTGCTCGATGGCTGCGGCCAGGGCGAGGATGGTCTTGCCGGAACCGGCGGCGCCGGTGAGGTTGACCAGGTGGATATCCGGGTCGAGCAAGGCGAACAGCGCCAGGCTTTGATGAATGTCCCGCGGCTTCAGGCCCCAGGCTTCCTGGTGCAGCAATGGCTCCTGGTGCAGGTCGAGCAATAGCAGTTCGTCATTACGGATGCCTTTTACCCAGCCGACAAACCCTTGCTCATCGATGATGAACTCGTTGATGTGCACCGCCGGCAGGTTGTCGATCATCTGCACCCGATGCCAGGTGCGCCCCCGTTCCTGACGGGTGTCGACCTTGCTGACACGGTCCCAGAACGAGCCGGCGACCGAGTGGTAGCCCTTGGACAGCAGCGACACGTCATCCACCAGCTGGTCGGTGCTGTAGTCTTCGGCGGCGATGCCACAGGCGCGCGCCTTCAGGCGCATGTTGATGTCTTTGGTGACCAGCACCACGTCGAAGTCGGTGCGCCGTGCCCGTACTTCCAGCAGTTGGTTGATGATGATGTTGTCGTTGAGGTTTTCCGGCAGCAGCTTGTTCGGCTCGTTGCGCGGGGTCATCAGGATGGACAGGAAGCCCTTGGGCCCACTCTTGTTGCGCTGGATCGGCACGCCCTGCTCGACATCGCTGGGCGAAGCGTCACCGAGGGTCTGGTCGATCAGGCGGATGGCCTGGCGACATTCGGCGGCGATGGTCTGTTTACCGGTCTTGAGCTTGTCGAGTTCCTCCAGCACCGTCATGGGGATGGCGACGTGGTGCTCCTCGAAGTTGAGTAATGCGTTGGGGTCGTGAATCAGGACGTTGGTATCGAGCACATAGAGGATTGGCTTTGCGGAGGAAGGGTTGCGTCCTTGGTCATCCATACTCGGTCACCTTATGTCGAAGCCACACGGCGCGGTCTGCTGCGCCGCAGAGTGACTGCCGTGCTCCCCGTATCCGCGTTGCTACGGGCGGGAAGTGAACCTGGCAAGGTGGGCTTGGATGACGCCACCTGTGCTGCAGGAATCGGCTGTCTGGTTTCTTCATACCGCAAAAACGATGACTAAAAAAAGCATTTTTACGTGTTGGTGAAGTTTATTTTTCCGAATGACGAACAGGGCTTGGCGGTAGCACCAGACGGGACTACAGTCAGAAGTCAGACCCGTTATTCCTGATGTCCATATTCGCGGCAATCCGCCCAACCGATGCCGCTTTGCGCAGTATTGTGCAGCAACCATTCCACCGCCGGCTGCGCCTTGGGCAGGCTGTCATGGAACTGGATCACGCCTTTGCGCCACAACAGCATCAAGGTCACAACGCGTTGCGCCGAGGCCTCGGCGGTCAACGGCCCGTCATCCTGGGCATCGATATCCCACAGCGACACGCGCAACTGCTGGCTGGCCATGAAGGCCTCGCCATCGGCCCTGCGCTGGCCATAAGGCGGGCGGAATAGCGGCACGTACTGCTCCGGCAGATCTGCCTGGACTCGCGCCTGGCTGCGCTTGAGCGAGTCCTGCCAGCCATTCCACTGGGCATGTGAGCGGTACTCCCAACCCTGAATGCCGACGCATTGCCCTTTATAAAGCTGACCCAGCGCATTCGCGGCAGCGGCATCGCGGCGTTGCTGCAAGCGGTTGCCCAGGACGAAGAACGTGCCCTGCAGCTTTTGCTTGCGCAGGTACTCGGTCAGCGTATCTGTGCTGCCACTTTCGGGGCCTGGACCACCGACGAAGGTCAGAAGAAACACCCGGTCGTTCAACTCATCGCCGTTGCGCTCACGGTTGGACAGGCGCTCGACCTCGCTGGTGGTTTGCGGCAGCAAGGACGCCTTGCGCAGCTGTTCGTCCAGATAGCGGACGTGGAACTGATGGCTGGGCTCGATCCAGCCCGTGTAGAACGTGCCGACATCGGCGGCGAACGTCGCCGCCTTGGTGCGTAAGTCAGCCATTGACTCGACCAGGTAACAGAACGATGCGTCCTGCTCGCAGCTGCGCTGTGCTTGTTGGTAACCCTGCCACAAACGCTGCCACAGGCGCGCCCTGAGTGCCCTCACCTTCTGCAGGTTGATCTGCCGCAAGCCCAGGCGCGCAGCCAGCGCACCGTCATCGAGCAGCTCACTCTCGTGCAGCACCTGGGCGAACGACAAGATCTCCGCGCGCGATGCGACATCGAACAGCGCAGGGCTGTCCAGTTGCTCCGGCCACAGGCTGCGGTCGAGGCTGGTGGGAGGCAGGGGGGCAGCCTGGACGCCGAGGCTCAATACTGAGGCCAGCAAGGCAGCGGCAATGCGCACGATCGGTCTCTCCGTGACAGCGAAACGCGCACTATAGCGCCTGCTTGGCGCATGGTCTGTGTCTATTGTCGCCATAGTTTGGCGTTCCCTCCCCCAGTCCGTAGAATCCCCGCCTACGATTCCAGGAGCCGAACCGATGCTGACGGTGATTTCCCCCGCCAAGACCCTCGACTACGACACCCCGCCGGTGACCGAGCGTTTCACCCTGCCACAGTACCTTGATGACTCCCAGGAACTGATCGTGCAGCTGCGCGAGCTGTCACCTGCGCAGATCAGCGAGCTGATGCACCTGTCGGACAAACTCGCCGGCCTCAACGCTGCACGCTTCGGTAGCTGGACCCCGGACTTCACCCCGGCCAACGCCAAACAGGCGTTGCTGGCTTTCAAGGGCGACGTGTACACCGGCCTGGATGCCGAAACCCTCGGCGAGGCCGATTTCACCTATGCCCAGCAGCACTTGCGCATGCTCTCCGGCCTGTACGGCCTGCTGCGCCCGCTCGACCTGATGCAGCCCTACCGACTGGAAATGGGCACCAAACTGGCCAATGCCCGCGGCAAGGACCTTTATGCCTTCTGGGGCACGCGCATCAGCGAATGGCTGAACCAGGCGCTGGCCGACCAAGGTGACGACCTGCTGCTGAACCTGGCCAGCAACGAGTACTTCAGCGCCGTGAAGCGCAGTGCGCTGAAGGGCCGGGTGATCAACGTCGACTTCAAGGATTTGAAGAACGGCCAGTACAAGATCATCAGCTTCTACGCCAAGAAAGCCCGCGGGATGATGAGCCGCTTCGTGATCCAGGAGCAGGTCAACGATCCCGAGCAGCTCAAGCAGTTCGATATGCAGGGCTACTACTACAGTGCCGAGCAGTCGAAGGCGGATCATCTGGTGTTTTTGCGCGATCACCCGGCCGAGTGATTCAGTCAGGGCCTCTTCGCGGGGCAAGCCCGCTCCTACAGGTTCAGTGCACAACCTGTGGGAGCGGGCTTGCCCCGCGAAAGGGCCATGTGTATCTCTACAACCCTCCTCGCCCTGCAACAGGGCATGCATCAAATCGCCACCCTGCCATTAATGTGACGCCAAAAAACCACCACGCCTACCTTTATCGCCAACCGTCATAAGACCGTTCGTACTTTTTTGACGAATTTTGAAAATATTTTTTCAATGCTGGCATAAAAACATCTCGTAACGTTTTCGCCCTTTATATGCAAGGGTGAAACACCTGCGTGCCATCAATATGAAAGTATTTACCCCTGAAGAATTATTTAGAAATCTTTCATCGATGCTGAACCGCCCCAGGAACTTCTCCTACAACCTATCGCTCATAGTGCCGTAACGAATTTCATGCCCGATCGGTGTGAGAGATGACTTACAGATGACAACGGCAGGTATCCGCTACCCGCCAGGGAGAAGTTAGGCAGGGGTTACCGGTGTCCCGGAATACCCTGTCTCCGCAGGAGAGACGCGCCCCATACAATTCGTCCTAGTGGTTGATTTCAAAGGATTTATCCACTTGAAAAAACAAGCACTGCAACGCGCCAAGTAGCGCATTGCAATAAAGACGGCTGCATTTTAGGGCACGCCTTTTAATTACTGGCCTTTTACTGCCAACTTTGAGTGCATAACTTTGTGCGCTCCGGACTTATTCATGCCTGCGCTCGGTGAAGTGTGCATTCGCCAGGGATCCGTGCGCTTTGAAACTGTTGTTAATCAACCCAGTCCGGCTCTTCACCGAGGAGTCGACGTGATAAACACATGAGGTGATAGCGATGCGTATCAGCATCTTTGGTTTGGGTTATGTGGGTGCGGTCTGTGCGGGCTGCCTGACGGCGCGAGGCCATGACGTGATTGGTGTGGACGTGTCCAGCACCAAGATCGACCTGATCAATCAGGGCAAGTCGCCCATCGTCGAACCTGGCCTGGAAGCGCTGCTGCAACAAGGCATCGCCAATGGCCGCCTGCGCGGCACCACCGACTTCGCCGAGGCCATCCGCGCCAGCGACGTGTCGATGATCTGCGTCGGTACCCCGAGCAAGAAAAACGGCGACCTGGGCCTGGAATACATCGAGGCCGTGTGCCGCGAAATCGGCTATGTCCTGCGTGACACCACCCGCCGCCACACCATCGTGGTGCGCAGCACCGTGCTGCCGGGCACCGTCAAGAACGTGGTGATCCCGATCCTCGAAGACTGCTCGGGCAAGAAAGCCGGCGTCGACTTCGGCGTTGCGGTCAACCCCGAGTTCCTGCGTGAAAGTACCGCGATCAAGGACTACGACCACCCGCCGATGACCGTCATCGGTGAACTCGACAGTGCCAGCGGCGACGTGCTGCAAAGCCTGTATGAGGAGCTCGACGCCCCGGTCATCCGCAAGCCGATCGAAGTGGCCGAGATGATCAAGTACACCTGCAACGTGTGGCACGCCACCAAAGTTACCTTCGCCAACGAAATCGGCAACATCGCCAAGGCCGTGGGCGTCGATGGCCGCGACGTGATGGACGTGGTGTGCCAGGACAAGGTGCTGAACCTGTCGCAGTACTACATGCGCCCAGGCTTCGCCTTCGGTGGCTCGTGCCTGCCCAAGGACGTCCGCGCCCTCACCTACCGCGCCGCCAGCCTCGACGTACGTGCGCCACTGCTCGATTCGCTGATGCTCAGCAACGAGTCGCAGGTGCAGAACGCCTTCGAGCTGATCGAAGCGCACGACAAGCGCAAGGTCGCCCTGCTCGGCCTGAGCTTCAAGGCCGGCACCGATGACTTGCGTGAAAGCCCGCTGGTGGAGCTGGCCGAGCGCCTGATCGGCAAGGGCTACCAGCTGGACATCTACGACGAGAACGTCGAGTACGCCCGCGTTCACGGGGCGAACAAAGAGTACATCGAGTCGAAGATCCCGCACGTCTCGTCGCTGCTCAACGCCAACTTCCAGAAGGTCATCGACAACGCCGACATCATCGTCCTGGGTAACCGTGACGAGCAGTTCCGCGCCCTGGCCGAGCAAGCACCGGCCGGCAAGCAGGTGATCGACCTGGTTGGCTTCATGGGTAAAGCAACCTGCTCCACTAGCCGTACCGAAGGCATCTGCTGGTAAGCCCTCGGCCGGGCGACGCAAGCCTCCCCACTTGCGTCGCCCTCCTTTCCCGAATTCTCGACGGATGCTGAACATGCAAAGGCTCCAGACAGTGCTGTTGCAGTGCGCCGGTTGGCTGCTCTACATGAGCCTGCTCATGTTGATCGCCCTGGCCCTGCCGGCCGATATCTTCGACTCGCAGTCGAAGCACTTCATCTTCCTGGTCGGCGCAGTCGGCATCTGGCGCTACTCCATGGGCGCCACCCATTTCATCCGCGGCATGATCTTCCTCTACGGCGTGTACCCCTACTTGCGCCGCAAGGTGCAGAAAATGGGTTCGGCGGCCGACCCGTCGCACGTCTACCTGATGGTCACCAGCTTCCGTATCGAAGCGCTCACCACCGCCCAGGTGTACAGCTCGGTGATCCGCGAGGCGATCGACTGCGGTTTCCCCACCACGGTGGTCTGCTCGCTGGTGGAAATGTCCGATGAACTGCTGGTGAAGAGCCTGTGGGCCAAGTACAACCCACCCGCCCACGTCAAACTGGACATCGTGCGCATTGCCGGTACCGGCAAGCGTGACGGCCTGGCGTATGGCTTCCGCGCCATCTCGCGGATGCTGCCGGACGAAAACGCCGTGGTCGCAGTGATCGATGGCGACACCGTGCTGGCCGAAGGCGTGGTGCGCAAGACCGTGCCGTGGTTCAAGCTGTACCCCAACGTCGGTGGCCTGACCACCAACGAATTCTGCGAAGTGCGCGGCGGCTACATCATGAGCGAGTGGCACAAGCTGCGCTTCGCCCAACGCCACATCAACATGTGCTCGATGGCACTGAGCAAGCGCGTGCTGACCATGACCGGGCGCATGTCGATGTTCCGCGCCAGCGTGGTGACCAACCCTGAGTTCATCGCCGACGTCGAAAGCGACTCGCTGATGCACTGGCGCCTGGGCCGCTTCAAGTTCCTCACCGGTGACGACAAGTCCAGCTGGTTCAGCTTGATGCGCCTTGGCTACGACACCTTCTACGTGCCGGACGCCGCCATCAACACGGTCGAGCACCCGCCGGAAAAGAGCTTCCTCAAAGCCAGCCGCAAGCTCATGTACCGCTGGTACGGCAACAACCTGCGGCAGAACTCCCGCGCCCTGGGCCTTGGCCTCGGTCGCCTGGGGCTGTTCACCAGCATCGTGCTGTTCGACCAGCGCGTGTCGATGTGGACCAGCCTGCTGGGCCTGACCGTGGCGGTGATCGCCAGCCTCAAGTTCGGCATGGGCTTCCTGCTGGTGTACCTGCTGTGGATCGGCATCACCCGCCTGATCCTGACCATCATGCTGCTGTGCTCGGGCCACAACGTCGGCCCGGCCTATCCGCTGATTCTCTATTACAACCAGATCGTCGGCGCGCTGATGAAGATCTACGTGTTCTTCCGCCTCGACAAGCAGTCCTGGACCCGCCAGCCGACTGCCCTCAAGCGTGACCTCGCCAGTTTTCAACAATGGTTCAACACCTGGTCCTCGCGGACCATGACCTTCTCCGCAGCCAGCATCTTTGTCGCTGTGCTGTTCATGGTCGTGTGAGCCCAACCCGGATCGGATTAACAGGAACAAACCACCATGAATACCGCCGTGAATGTCAATGTCGTGCATGAGTCCGAAGCCCAGCGCCAGCATGCCCGGGTGCGTATCCCAGCCAAGCTGCGCTTCCTGGATGCCCAGCGCCAGACCCACGATGTGAAAGTCGAGGACCTCTCCGCCGGTGGCCTGAGCTTCTTCACCAAACAGCCGCTGTCGGTGGGCGACGTGCTGCGCGGGCGCCTGCAGTTCGTGGTCGACAACCTCGGCCTGTCGATGGACATCGAATTCCAGGTGCGCTCCTACCAGACCGACAGCGGCCGGACCGGTGCCCAGTTCCAGAACCTTGAACCGCGCGACATCGCCACCCTGCGCCATATCATCACCAGCCACCTGTCCGGCGAACTGATCAGCATCGGCGACGTGCTCAGCACCCTGCAGCGCGACAACTTCACCAAGGCGCGCAAGCAAAAGGACGGCGGCTCCGGCCTGTCCGCCTTCGGCCGCTTCAAGGCGGTGACCATGACCCTGGGCGTGTTCGTGGTCGGCGTGGCCGCGTTCGGCTTCGTCGCCAAGTCGCTGTACGGCATGTACTTCATCAGCCACGCCGAGGCTGGCGTGGTCGCGGTACCGACCACCAACGTCACCATGCCGCGCGACGGCACCGTCAACAGCCTGGTCGAAAGCGGCGGCCTGGTGGTCAAGGGCGCGCCGCTGGCGAGCTTCAGCACCAGCATGTTGGACATGCTCAAAGGCCACCTGGACGACTCGCAACTGGAGCCGGCCAAGGTCGAGGAACTGTTCGGCAAGCAACTGTCCGGCACCCTCACCAGCCCCTGCGATTGCGTGATCGCCCGCCAGCTGGTGGACGACGGCCAGTACGCGGCCAAGGGCCAGCCGATCTTCCAGCTGATCCCGCGCACCACCAACCCGATGGTCGAGGCGCGCTTCAGCTACCGCCAGTTCGACGAGGTCAAGCCAGGTACCCGGGTCAACTTCCAGGTCGCCGGCGAAGACGAAGTGCGCACCGGCCAGATCGTCAGCAGCGCCAGCCTCGACAGCGACAACCTGGCCTCCGACATCCGCGTGCAGATCAAACCCGACAGCGGCCTGCCAGCTGAACTCGCCGGGCGCCCGGCTGCGGTCAACAGCGACCGTGGTCCTTCGCTCAACTGGCTGATCGACAAAGCCGTGGCCCGTGGTCTGTAAGAGGATCCTGCGATGATTCCCCATAAGAAAAGCGCAAGCCTGGGCCTCTGTGCCCTGGCTGTGGCGATCGCCCTGGCCGGCTGTGCGGGCCTGCCCGACCAGCGCCTGGCCAACGAAGCCCTCAAGCGCGGTGACACCGCGCTGGCCGAGCGCAACTACAAGGCCCTGGCCGACCTGGGCTACAGCGATGCGCAAGTGGGCCTGGCCGATATCAAGGTCTCCACCGGCGACCCGGACCAGTTCAAGCAAGCCGAGGAAACCTACCGCGCCGCCGCCGCCACCTCGCCCCGTGCCCAGGTGCGCCTTGGCCGCCTGCTGGTGGCCAAGCCCGACAGCACCCAGGCCGAGCGCGAAGAGGCCGAGACCTTGCTCAAGCTCGCCGCCGAGCAAGGTGAACAGAAGACCCTGATCCCCCTGGCAATGCTCTACCTGCTGTATCCGCAGAGCTTCCCCAAGGTCAACGCCCAGCAGCAGATCGACCAATGGCAGGCCGCCGGCCACCCGGAAGCGGGCCTGGCGCAGATCCTGCTCTACCGCACCCAGGGTACCTACGACCAGAACCTGGACAACGTCGAGAAGCTCTGCAAGCAAGCCCTCGACAGCATGGACGTGTGCTACGCAGAACTGGCCACCGTCTACCAGAAGCGTGGCCAGGCCGACCAGCAGGCCGCCCTGCTGCAGCAGCTCAAAGCCGGTTATGCCCGCGGCACTGTGCCAGCCACCCGGGTCGACAGCGTCGCCCGCGTACTGGCCGACCGCAACCTTGGCCAGACCGACGAGAAAACCGCCAAGGACTTGCTTGAACACATCGCCCCGGCCAACCCGGCTTCCTGGGTCAGCCTGGCGCAACTGGTCTATGACTTCCCCGAGCTGGGCGACACCGACCAGTTGATGGCCTACATCGACAAGGGCCGCGAAGCCGAGCAGCCACGCGCCGACCTGCTGCTGGGCCGCCTCTACTACGAAGGTAACGCCGTCCCGGCCGATGCCGAAAAGGCCGAGCTGCACCTG
The DNA here is from genome assembly GCF_055584805.1 of Pseudomonas sp. NPDC090752. Taxonomy (NCBI): domain Bacteria; kingdom Pseudomonadati; phylum Pseudomonadota; class Gammaproteobacteria; order Pseudomonadales; family Pseudomonadaceae; genus Pseudomonas; species Pseudomonas sp. NPDC090752. The sequence goes on from NZ_JBVJLI010000007.1 coordinate 224,369, forward strand.
CAGGCCGCCGCCGATGCCGGCGAGATCAGCGCCGACTACTACCTCGGCCAGCTGTACCGCCGCGGCTACCTGGGCGACGTCGAGCCGCAGAAGGCCGTCGACCACCTGCTCACTGCCGCCCGTGGCGGCCAGAACAGCGCCGACTATGCCCTCGCCCAGTTGTTCAGCGAAGGCCATGGCATCCGCCCCGAGCCAACCAACGCCTGGGTCTTCGCTCAGCTGTCGCAGGTCTACCCGACGCCGCAGTCGACCGAACTGGTGCAGCAACTTGATCAACAACTCACGCCCGAACAGCGCAACCAGGCCCAAGACCTGCTGGCGCAGGAAAAACAGGCGCGCGGCAACATGGCCCAGGTGGGCCGCCGCAGCCTGACCATCGATGCCCTGCAAGACCAGAATTCTGCTGTAGACGGTGAGGACATGCTATGACGCTCAACCCCTTCGTGAAAGCCGGCATTGGCCTCACCTTCGCCCTGCTGTGGTCGTGCCCGACCCTGGCCGACATCACCGCGCAGAAGAACTTCGGCATGGACGTGAAGATCACCGGCCAGTCTGAAGACGACCGCGACCTCGGCACCCGCCCCGGTGGTGACGTCAACGGCCTGGGCCTCGACCTGCGCCCATGGGTGTACGGCGAGCGCGGCAACTGGAGCGCCTACGCCATGGGCCAGGCGGTTGCCGCCACCGACACCATCGAAACCGATACCCTGCGCCAGAACGACGACGGCACCACCACCGACACCAGCGACCACGGTCGCACGCCAGACAAGAACTACCTGGCCATGCGCGAGTTCTGGGTCGGCTACAGCGGCCTCACCCAGTACCCTGGCGAGCAGCTGCGCCTGGGCCGCCAGCGCCTGCGCAGCGACGACGGCATGTGGCGTGACACCAACATCGAAGCGCTGAACTGGACCTTCGACACCACCCTGCTCAGGGCCGACCTGGGCGTGGCCCAGCGCTTCAGCGAATACCGCACCGACCTCACCGAGCTGGCCCCGGAAGACAAGGACCGCACCCACCTCTACGGTAACGTCGCCACGCAATGGACCCCCGGCCACTGGGTCGGCGTGCGTGCGCACCACACCCATGATGGCGGCAGCCTGAAAAGCCCGGGCGAAACCATCGACGCGCTCGACAAGACGCGCACCGGCGACCTCACCTGGCTGGGCCTGGAAGCCAACAGTGATGCCTACAACTGGCGCAACGACCACACCGTCAACTACTGGGGCAGCCTGACCTGGCTGACCGGTGATCGCGACACGTTGAGCAGCCAGCAGGTCGGCGACGACCAGGTGGCCACCGGCAAGCAGAGCGGCGACGTCAATGCCTGGGCCACCGACCTCGGCATCCGCCTGCGCCTGGACCCACAGTGGCAAGTGGGCGCGGCCTACGCCCGTGGCAGCGGCGGCGGTGGCGACGACGGCTCGAACAACTTCGAGCAGACCGGCCTTGAGAGCAACCGCTCCAACTTCACCGGCACCCGCTCGCGCGTGCACCGCTTCGGCGAAGCCTTCCGTGGCGAGCTCGGCAACCTGCAGGCGGCCACCCTGTTCGCCTCCTGGCAGCTGCGCGACGACTACGACGCCAGCCTGATCTACCACAAGTTCTGGCGCGTCGATGGTGAGCAGAACATCGGCTCCAGTGGCATCAACGCAGCGGTCAACGACAACGGCGTGAGCCGCCCGCTGGTCAACGGTGAAAAAGACCTCGGCCAGGAAATGGACGTGGTCGTCACCAAGTACTTCAAGCAAGGCCTGCTGCCGGCCTCGATGAGCCAGGCGATCGACGAGCCGTCCGCGCTGGTGCGCCTGCGCGCCGGTGTGTTCAAGCCGGGCGATGCCTATGGCAAGGAAGCGGACTCGTACATGCACCGCGCCTTCGTCGACGTGATCTGGCGCTTCTGAGGCCGGGAGAGGACCTGCTATGAACCTTCACCCGCACATCCGTCACAGCCTCCTGGCCAGCGCCTTGCTGTTGACCTCAGGCCTGGCCGTCGCTGCAGAACCTGCAGTGATCGCCAAGGAACTGCAGCAGGCCAAGACCTACACCGTGGCCAGCGCACCGATCGAGCCGCTGCACATGGAGCCGCCCAAGCTGCCCGACCTCAGCGGCTACACCGCTGAAGCCGTGCAGAAGAAGATCGACCGCCGCCACAAGGGCAAGGTCAGTGTGCGCCGCATGCTGCAGGAAGAGTCGCTCAAGGAATTCATCGGCGGTGACAACAAAGCCGCCGAGTGGGTGCAGCGCCAGCACGGTATTCCCCAGGCGATCTTCGTCGATGACGGCCATGTCGACCTGGTCGAGCTGAGCAAGAAAGTGCCCAAGCAGTACCTCAGCGAAGTAGAGCCAGGTGTGTACCTGGCGCGCCTGCCGATCGTGGTCGGGCAGAAGGGCATCCTCGAGATCAACGGCAAGGTCAAGCAACTGCGCCTGTCCCAGGAAGGCGGTGCGTTCCTGGTCAACGACGGCAAGCTGTTCGTCAGCGACACCCAGGTCACTGGCTGGCGCGAGAAGGACAACGGCCCGGCGACCTTCCGCTCGCCCAAGGAATTCCGCCCGTTCCTGCTGTCGTGGGGCGGCACCGAGACCTACATCGTCAATACCAAGATGGCCAGCTTCGGTTATGCCAAGTCCAAGTCGTACGGCGTGAGCATCTCGCAGTACACGCCGAACATGGCCAAGCGCATGGGCCGCCCGGAACCCACCGGCTGGATCATCGGCTCGGAATTCAGCGACATGTGGTACGGCTTCTACTGCTACGAGACGCAGGACTTCGTGGTCAAGGACAGCACCTACCGCGACAACATCGTCTACGGCATCGACCCGCACGACCGATCGCACCGCCTGATCATCGCCGGCAACACGGTCCACGGCACCAAGAAGAAGCACGGCATCATCGTCTCGCGTGAGGTCAACGACAGCTGGATCATCAACAACAAGAGCTACGACAACAAGCTCTCGGGCGTGGTGATCGACCGTAACAGCGTCAACAACCTGATCGCCTACAACGAGATCTACCGCAACCACACCGACGGCATCACCTTGTACGAAAGCGGCGACAACCTGATCTGGGGCAACAAGCTGATCAACAACCGCCGCCACGGCATCCGCGTGCGCAACAGCGTGAACATCCGCCTGTACGACAACATCGCCATGGCCAACGGCCTGGTCGGCGTGTACGGGCACATCAAGGACCTGTCCGACACCGACCGCGACATCGACCTCGACCCGTTCGACACCAAGGTCTCGCTGATCGTGGTCGGCGGTGAACTGGCGGCCAACGGCTCCGGGCCGCTGTCGATCGACTCGCCGCTGTCGGTCGAGCTGTACAAGGTCTCCATGCTCGCCCCGCGCAAAGCCAACGGCATCAGCCTCAACGGCATCCTCGGCGAGCGCCAGGACGAAATCCTCGACCTGCTGGTACGCCAGCAGAAGGCCGTGCTGATCGACCCGGTCGAACGCCAGACCGAAATGATCGATTAAGGAAGCCCAGACCATGACTCCACACCTGATCAAACTGCTGGGCCTCTCCGCCGCCCTCCTGGCCATCAGCCAGGGCGTGCGCGCCGATGAGGTGAAGGCCCCGGCCTTCACCGCCGAGCCTTGCTGCCAGCTGTGCCCCGAGGCGCATGACGCCAGCCGCTACACCACGCGCTACCAGCAGAACTTCACCACGCTGGTGCAGGCCCAGGGCGACTGGCTGTTCCGTACCCGCGAAGACCTGCGCACCGAGTTCAACACCACGCCGGCCGGCTACAAGCGCCTGCAGCAGGTGCACGACGCGTTCAAGAAGCGTGGCGTGGAACTGGTCGTGGTCTACCAGCCGACCCGCGGCCTGGTGAACCGCAACATGCTCAAGCCGGCGGAAAAAGCCGCCTTCGATTACCAGAAGGCCCTGGGCAACTACCAGGCCATGCTCAAGCGCTTTGCCAGCATGGGCTACAACGTGCCCGACCTGTCGCCGCTGACCAACGAGCAGTTGGCCGCCGCCGACCAAGGCAAGGACTTCTACTTTCGCGGCGACCAGCACTGGACGCCTTACGGCGCCGAACGCGCGGCCAAGATCGTGGCCGACACCGTGCATAAAATGCCAGCCTTCGAAGGTGTCCCGCGCAAGGAATTCGAAACCCAGAAGTCTGGGCGCATGGGCAAGACCGGCACCCTGCACAACGTCGCTGGCCAGCTGTGCAACACCAGCTACGCGGTGCAGTACATGGACCAGTTCGCCACCGAACCGAAAGGCTCGAGCGGCGGTGGCGACGACTTGTTCGGTGACGCCGGCAACGCGCAGATCACCCTGGTCGGCACCAGCCACAGCGGCAAGAACTACAACTTCTCGGGCTTCCTCGAACAGTACATCGGTGCCGATGTGCTCAACGTCGCCTTCCCCGGTGGCGGCCTGGAAGGCTCGATGATCCAGTACCTGGGCAGCGAAGAGTTCCAGAACAACCCGCCGAAGATCCTCATCTGGGAATTCTCGCCGCTGTACCGCCTGGACCAGGAAACCATCTGGCGGCAGATCCTCGGCCTGCTCGATGATGGCTGTGACGCACGCCCGGCACTGATGAGCGCCAGCACCACGCTCAAACCCGGCAAGAACGAACTGATGGTCAACGGCAAAGGCGGCGTGATCAAGGACCTGATCAACCGCAACCTGCAGATGGACGTCAAGTTCGAGGACCCTTCGGTGAAGGTGCTGCAGGCAACCCTCTGGTACCTCAACGGTCGCCACGAGGACATCAAGTTGGAGAAACCGACCACCTCCGACACCGACGGCCGCTTCGTCTTCCAGATGCGCGAAGACGAAGACTGGGCCAGCCAGAACATCTTGGCCTTCGAGGTCCAGGGGCCGCAGGAAGGCACCCAGAAGGTCGAGGCCAAGCTCTGCAAACGCAACAACTTCGCCGTGCCCGCGCACACCGCGCAAGCCGGCCAGTGAGGCGACCCATGACCCAGACCCAGCGACTCTTCCGCCCCGCCCTGCTCGTTCTGGCCCTGTTCGGGGGTGCCGCGCATGCCGCGCTGGTGCCGCCCCAGGGTTACTACGAGGGGATCGAAAAGCTCAAGACCAGCGACGGTAACTTCCGCTGCGACGCACCGCCCAAGCCGTACACCGGCGCGCTGCAGTTTCGCAGCAAGTACGAAGGTTCGGACAGGGCGCGGGCGACCCTGAATGAGGATTCGGAAAAGGCCTTCCGCGACTCCACCAAGGACATCACCAGCCTGGAGCGTGGCGTGGCCAAGATGGTCAACCAGTACATGCGCGACGGCCGCCCGGCGCAGCTCGACTGCACCCTGACCTGGCTGGGCACCTGGGCCCGCGCCGATGCGCTGATGTCGAGCAACTACAACCACACCGGCAAGTCCATGCGCAAATGGGCGCTGGGCAGCATGAGCGGTTCGTGGTTGCGCCTGAAGTTTTCCAATTCGCAGCCGCTGGCCGCGCACCAGGCTGAAGCCGAGCTGATCGAGAAATGGTTCGCCCGCCTCGCCGAACAGACCGTGCGCGACTGGAGCAACCTGCCGCTGGCGAAGATCAACAACCACAGCTACTGGGCGGCCTGGTCGGTGATGGCCACCGCCGTGGCCACCGACCGCCGCGACCTGTTCGACTGGGCGGTGAAGGAATACAAGGTCGGCGCCAACCAGGTCGACTCGCAGGGCTTCCTGCCCAACGAAGTCAAGCGCAAGCAGCGCGCCCTGGCCTACCACAACTACGCCCTGCCGCCGCTGGCGATGATCGCCAGCTTCGCCAAGGCCAACGACGTGGACCTGCGCAGCGAGAACAACTTCGCCCTGCAGCGCCTGGGCGAAGGCGTGCTGTACGGCGCCCGCGACCCACGCCACTTCGCGGAACGTGCCGGTGAAAAACAGGACATGAAAGACCTCAAGGTCGACAGCAAGTACGCCTGGCTCGAACCCTGGTGCGCGCTGTATCAGTGCGTCGGCGACACGCTGGAGCGCAAGCAGGACATGCAGCCGTTCGACAGCTTCAGGCTGGGCGGCAACGTGACCCGGGTCTATGACCCAGGCGCGGCGAACAAGAAGTAACACCCCATGTGGGGGTGATCTCTGTGGGAGCGGGCTTGCCCGCGAACAAGGGCGAAGCCCTTGCCAGGCACCGCGGTGTCTGCTTCGCGGGCAAGCCCGCTCCCACAGGGAAATGAGTTGCTCTTCAGTATTGCACTGGGGGGTTTGGGGGGCGCTTTGCCCTGGATGCTGTGAACAATTTAGGAGAACCGGGATGGTCTTCTCGTCCAACGTGTTCCTGTTCCTGTTCTTGCCGATATTCCTCGGCCTGTACTACCTGAGCGGGCAACGCTATCGCAACCTGCTGCTGCTGGTCGCCAGCTACATCTTCTACGCCTGGTGGCGGGTGGACTTCCTCGCCCTGTTCGCCGGCGTGACCCTGTGGAACTACTGGATCGGCCTGAAAGTCGGCGCCGCCGGCGTGCGCACCAAACCGGCCCAGCGCTGGCTGCTGCTGGGCGTCGGTGTGGACCTGGCGATCCTCGGCTACTTCAAGTACGCCAACTTCGGCGTCGACAGCCTCAACGCGATCATCAGCTCGTTCGGCCTGGAGCCGTTCATCCTGACCCACGTGCTGCTGCCGATCGGTATTTCGTTCTACATCTTCGAGTCGATCAGCTACATCATCGACGTGTACCGCGGCGACACCCCGGCCACCCGCAACCTGATCGACTTCGCGGCGTTCGTGGCGATCTTCCCGCACCTGATCGCCGGCCCCGTGCTGCGCTTCAAGGACCTGGTCGACCAGTTCAACAACCGCACCCACACCCTGGACAAGTTCTCCGAAGGCTGCACCCGCTTCATGCAGGGCTTCATCAAGAAAGTGTTCATCGCCGACACCCTGGCGGTGGTCGCCGACCATTGCTTCGCCCTGCAGAACCCCACCACCGGTGACGCCTGGCTCGGCGCCCTGGCCTACACCGCGCAGCTGTACTTCGACTTCAGCGGCTACAGCGACATGGCCATCGGCTTAGGTCTGATGATGGGCTTCCGCTTCATGGAGAACTTCAAGCAGCCGTACATCAGCCAATCGATCACCGAGTTCTGGCGGCGCTGGCACATCAGCCTGTCGACCTGGCTGCGCGACTACCTGTACATCACCCTGGGCGGCAACCGCAAAGGCACCTTCAACACCTACCGCAACCTGTTCCTGACCATGCTGCTGGGCGGCCTGTGGCACGGCGCCAACTTCACTTACATCATCTGGGGCGCCTGGCACGGCATGTGGCTGGCGATCGAGCGGGCGCTGGGCCTGGACACCAATCCGCAGCGCTTCAACCCGATCAAATGGGCCTTCACCTTCCTGCTGGTCGTCGTCGGCTGGGTGATCTTCCGCGCCGAAAACCTGCACGTCGCCGCCCGCATGTACGGCGCCATGTTCAGCTTTGGTGAGTGGCAGCTGTCCGAGCTCAACCGTTCCCAGCTCACCGGGCTGCAGGTGGCCACCTTGGTCATCGCCTACCTCACCCTGGCGTTCTTCGGCCTGCGCGACTTCTACCGCAACGCCAAGCCGACGCCCAAGGCAACCCCGGTGCAGGTCAACGCCGACGGTTCGATCGGCCTGGACTGGACCCGGGTGATGACCCGCGCCCTGATCCTGCTGCTGTTCGTCGCCTCGATCCTCAAGCTTTCGGCGCAAAGCTACTCGCCGTTCCTGTACTTCCAGTTCTGAGGTAGATGACATGACCCGGACATTACGCATCACTTATTCCTTGTCGTTCCTCGGCCTGCTGGTCGGCATGGGCGCCTGGTCCACCGGTGGCCTGCAAAGCTTCCAGCGCACCGAGCCGATGACCCTGCTCAACGGCAAGCTGGCCAAAGCCGCCGAGACCCATTACGACGCTGAATTCCCAATCAAGCGCCTGGGCACCAACCTCTGGGCCGCGCTGGACTTCAAGCTGTTCAACGAAGGCCGCCCAGGTGTGGTGCTGGGCCGTGACCAGTGGCTGTTCAGCGACGAGGAGTTCAAGCCCACCGCCGGCGCCGAGCAGTTGATGCAGGAAAACCTGGCGCTGATCCGTGGCGTGCGCGACACCCTGCAGCAGCACGGCAGCCAGCTGGTGCTGGCGATCGTCCCGGCCAAGGCGCGGGTGTACTCGGAATACGTCGGCAAGGAGCTGCCCGCCAGCCTGCATGACGACCTGTACAACCAGTTCCACGCCCAGGCCCGCCAGGCCAACGTGTTCGCCCCGGACCTGATGGCGCCCATGGAGCAGGCCAAGGCACGCGGCCAGGTCTTCCTGCGCACCGACACCCACTGGACGCCCATGGGCGCCGAAGTCGCCGCACAAGCCCTGGCCGAAGCGGTCAGCCGCCAGAGCCTGCTCAACGGCGCCCCGCAGACCTTCATCACCGAGGCCGGCAATACCGCGCCGTACAAAGGCGACCTGACCAACTTCCTGCCGCTCGACCCACTGTTCAGCAACCTGTTGCCGAGCCCGGACAACCTGCAGCAACGCACCACGCATCCGGTCGAGGCCGAAGGCGAAGCCGGCGATGCGCTGTTTGCCGACAGTCAGATCCCGGTCGCGCTGGTGGGCACCAGCTACAGCGCCAACCCGCACTGGAACTTCCTCGGCGCCCTGCAGCAGGCCCTGCGCAGCGACGTCGCCAACTACGCCGAAGACGGCCATGGCCCGCTGCTGCCGATGCTCAAGTACCTGCAAAGCGATGCCTTCAAGAACGCCGCGCCACAGGTGGTGGTGTGGGAATTCCCCGAACGTTATCTGCCCATGAAAAACGACCTCAGCAGCTTCGATCCGCAGTGGATCGCGCAGCTGAAAAACTCACGTAAATCCGAAGAAAACCTGGCCTTGTCGTCCACCCGGACGAATCACTGATCGATAGAGAGGAAATGCACATGACTACCAAGACTTCCATTGCCAAAGCCCTCACCCTCGCGGCCGGCCTGTCTCTCGCTTCCATGCAGGCCTTCGCCGGCGCCGATGCTGCGCTGTACGGCCCGAGCGCACCGAAAGGCTCGACCTTCGTGCGTCTGTTCAACGCTGCCAGCGCTCCGGCTGCGGCCAGCGTTGGCAACACCCAGATCAAGCAGGTCGGTGCCCAGGCCAGCAGCGATTTCAGCTTCCTGCCAGGCGGTGACTACACCGCCCAGGTGGGCGGCAAGAGCGTGCCGGTCAAGCTGGCCTCGGACAAGTACTACACCCTGGTCAACAACGGCAGCGGCAACCCGCAGCTAATCGAAGAACCACCGTTCAAGAACAAGCAGAAGGCCCTGGTGCGGGTGCAGAACCTCAGCGACCAGGCCGTGACCCTCAAGACCGCTGACGGCAAGACTGAAGTGGTGCCGTCGGTCGCTACCAAAGGGCGCGGCGAGCGTGAAATCAATCCGGTCAAGGTCAACCTGGCCTTGTTCGAAGGCAACAAGAAAGTCAGCGACCTGAAACCGGTCGCCCTGGAGCGTGGCGAAGCTGCCGTGCTGTACGTAACGGGTTCCGGCAGCACCTTGTCGCCGGTGTGGGTAACTCGCCCCGTGACCAGCAACTGATCCCCCTGCCTCTTTAACGACCTTATTGGAGAAACATGATGATCCCGGTAATTCTTTCTGGTGGTAGCGGTTCGCGTCTGTGGCCCCTGTCGCGCAAGCAGTTCCCAAAGCAGTTCCTGGCCCTGACCGGTGAACACACACTGTTCCAGCAGACCCTCGAACGCCTGGTGTTCGAAGGCATGGACACGCCGATCGTGGTCTGCAACAAGGACCACAAGTTCATCGTCCAGGAACAGCTTGCAGCGCTGAAGCTGGAAACCCAGGGCATCCTGATGGAGCCCTTCGGCCGCAACACCGCCCCAGCGGTGGCCATGACCGCCATGAAGCTGGTCAACGAAGGCCGTGATGACCTGATGCTGGTGCTGCCGGCCGACCATGTGATCGACGATCAGAAAGCCCTGCAACGCGCCCTGGCCCTGGCCACCGTGGCCGCCGAGCGTGGCGAGATGGTGCTGTTCGGCGTGCCGGCGACCAAGCCTGAGACCGGCTACGGTTACATCCGCTCCAGCCAGGACGCCCTGCTGCCTGAAGGTGTGGCGCGGGTCGCCCAGTTCGTCGAGAAACCCGACGAAAAGCGCGCCGCCGAATTCGTCCAGGCTGGTGGCTACTTCTGGAACAGCGGCATGTTCCTGTTCCGCGCCAGCCGCTTCCTCGAAGAGCTGAAAAAACACGACGCCGACATCTACGACACCTGTGTGCTGGCCCTGGAGCGCAGCCAGGAGGACGGCGATGTGCTGAGCATCGACGAAGCCACCTTCGCCTGCTGCCCGGACAACTCCATCGATTACGCGGTGATGGAAAAGACCCAGCGCGCCTGCGTGGTGCCGATGTCGGCCGGCTGGAGCGACGTGGGTTGCTGGTCGTCGCTGTGGGACGTGCACGAGAAGGACGCTGACGGCAACGTCACCAAGGGTGATGTGGTGGTGCAGGACAGCCGCAACTGCATGATCCATGGCAACGGCAAGCTGGTGTCGGTGATCGGCCTGGAAAACATCGTCGTGGTCGAAACCAAGGACGCGATGATGATTGCCCACAAGGACAAGGTCCAGGGCGTCAAGCAGATGGTCAAGACCCTCGACGAGCAAGGCCGCAGCGAAACCCAGAACCACCTGGAAGTGTATCGCCCATGGGGCTCGTACGATTCGGTGGACATGGGCGGCCGCTTCCAGGTCAAGCACATCACTGTCAAACCGGGCGCCAGCCTGTCACTGCAGATGCACCACCACCGTGCCGAGCACTGGATCGTGGTGTCCGGCACCGCTGAGGTGACCTGTGACGAAAACGTGTTCCTGCTCACCGAGAACCAGTCGACCTACATCCCGATCGCCTCGATCCACCGCCTGCGCAACCCAGGCAAGATCCCGCTGGAAATCATCGAAGTGCAGTCCGGGAGCTACCTGGGCGAGGATGATATCGAGCGCTTCGAAGATGTGTATGGGCGTACGTCCACGCCGGTCGAGCGTGGCGTATCGGTGAAAACCATCGCGCAGTAAATGAACCCGGGGGCCGCATTGCGGCCCCGCTTTTGAGCCCTCCGCCATTTCCGGCTACGATGGTCAGACCCTGCGCAACCAAGGGCTGTACACACCATGATCATCGGCGCCTTGCTCATCCTCACCTGGCTGGTATTGCTGCTGCGTTACCCGGCCAAAGCCCTGCCGATTTCGCTGGCCGCTGTTTGCGGTCTGGGACTGGTCGCCGTCTTCGTGGCCTGGCAAGACAGCCGCGAAGCCTCGCAACTGGCTCGTCTGGACCTGCGTCTGACCTACGCCCCCGAACAATGCCCTGCCGATCGCACACTGCAAGTGCACATGAAGAACGGCAACAAGGCGCCGCTGACCGAACTGCGTTGGCGGGTCGGCGCTTACGCGCCGGGCGATAGCGTGAACCTTGCTGAGAACACCTACAGCGCGCCGCGTTATCGTGGGCCGGGTGAATTGCAGCCGGGGGCCGAGTGGAAGGATTGCCTGCCATTGCCGCCACTGCGCTCTGGCTATCGGCCGCAAACACTGGAGTTTCGCGCCGAGCATCTGCAGGGTACATTCGCCAACTAATCCAGAGTCTGTCACGACCCTTTCTCGGGCAAGCCCGCTCCCACAGGAACACCGCTGTACCCAAGAGCAATGGGGTACTTGTGGGAGCGGGCTTGCCCGCGAAGAGGCCGGCACAGACTACACACCTCTCAGACCCCAAGGCCCTCTCACATGCCCACCGTCCTCATCACCGGTTGTTCCAGCGGCATCGGCCGCGCCCTGGCCGAAGCCTTCCGCGATGCCGGCCACGACGTCTGGGCCACCGCCCGTAAAACCGAAGACGTCGAGCAACTGGCCGCCGCCGGCTTCACTGCCCGGCAACTGGACGTCAACGACAGCGAAGCCCTGGCGCGCCTGGCCGAGGAACTGGAAGCACGCCAGGGCCGCCTCGACATCCTGATCAACAACGCCGGCTACGGCGCCATGGGCCCGCTGCTCGACGGCGGCGTGGAAGCCATGCGCCAACAGTTCGAAACCAACGTCTTCGCCATGATTGGCGTAACCCGCGCACTGTTCCCGCTACTGCGCCGCGCACGCGGGCTGGTGGTGAACATCGGCAGTGTTTCGGGTGTGCTGGTCACGCCATTCGCTGGCGCCTACTGCGCCTCCAAGGCCGCCGTGCACGCCTTGAGTGATGCCCTGCGCCTGGAGCTCGCGCCGTTCGCCGTTCAGGTGATGGAAGTGCAACCGGGAGCGATCGCCTCGCAATTCGCCAGCAATGCCCAGCGCCAGGCCGACCAAGTGGTCGCGCCTGCCTCGCCGTGGTGGCCGCTGCGTGAGCATATCCACGCGCGCGCCCGCGCGTCGCAAGACCGGCCCACCTCAGCGGCGGAGTTCGCCCAAGGCTTGCTGAGCGCTACACGCAAATCGCCTGTGCCATCGCTTGTGCGGCTGGGCAATGGCAGCACGGCGTTGCCGTTGCTTGCCCGTTGCCTGCCCCGGCGGTTACTGGACTGGGTACTGCGAAAACGCTTCGGGCTGCTGCGACCGCTCTGACGCACTGTACAGATCGATCACCTGTCCCCACTTGCGCTCGGCCATGCCCCGGGCGTAATGACGCTCCAGCCGCTGGGCAACGCTAAGCGCCACGTTGTTGACCAGAATATCGGTGTGCGGCACCTGCTCCAGCAAGGCCTGCACGCCCTGCTCGGTGCCCAGGTCGGCAACGACGCCGATGATCCGCGCCCAGGGCAAACATTCACGCACGGTTTTCAGCGCAGCGTCGACCAGCGCCGGGGTGCGGTCGTTGAGGACCACCTCAGCGCCGGCCTCGGCCAGCTCGATGGCCGTGGCCAGGCCCTGCCCAGCCATAGAGCCGCTGATCAGTGCGCGCTTGCCATTGAGGGCGAGGTGCATGGCTGCCTCCCTTTGCTCAGGCCTTCTTCGCCGGCTGTTCATCGAACGCCTGCCAACCGCCGCCCAGCGCTTTGTACAACCCGACCAGCGCCTGCGACACTGCCGCCGAGCTGTCGATCCACTGCTCTTCGCTGGCCAGCAGGGCGCCCTGCACGGTCAGTACATTGAGAAAGTCCACCGCGCCTTCCACGTACTGGCGCTGGGCGGTTTCCAGGGCGATGCGGTTCTGCCGCACCGCTTCGGCCAGGTGATCGCGGCGCAGCTGGCTGGCGTTGTACAGGCGCAGTACATCGTCGATCTCATGCCAGGCACCGAGTACCACCTTGCGGTAGTTGAGCGCCGCTTCCTGCTGCTGCGCCTCACGCAGTTCAAGCGTGCCCTTGAGCCGGCCGCCTTCGAAGATCGGCAACGACAGCTGTGGGCCGAAGGCGAAGCGACGCGCGTCCCAGGCGCCGAAGTCCGACAGCTGCATGGCCTGGAAGCCGACACTGCCAGACAAGCGGATGCTCGGGTAGAAGTCCGCCTTGGCCACGCCAATGCTGGCCGTGGCCGCATGCAGGCGCGCCTCGGCCTGGCGGATGTCAGGCCTGCGCTCGGCCAGCTCGGACGGCAGACCAATCGCGAACTGCTGCTGCGGCGCAGGCAACCCGCCGCCCTCCAGCAACTGCGCCTGCAGGCTGCGCGGCGGCTCGGCCGCCAGCAGGCTGAGGGCGTTGATCAGGTCATCGCGGCGCGCCTCCAGGCTTGGCAGGCGCGCTTCGATCGAGGCGACCTGGGCGCTGGCCTGGGCCACGTCAAGGCGAGTGGCGACCCCTTCGGCCTGGCGGTCCTGGGACAGCTTCAGGCTGTGCTGAGCCACCTTGAGGTTGTCGCGAGTGACATCAATAGTGTGCTGTACGGCGCGCAGCTGGATGTAGTTGCCGGCCGTTTCCGACAACAGTGCCAGCAGCACCCCGCGTCGATCGTTCTCGGCCACTTCCACCGTGGCGTCGGCGGCCTCCACCTGACGCCGCACGCGGCCCCAGAGGTCCAGCTCCCAACCGGCGACCAGGTCGCCCTGCCACAGGTTGAACGCCGATTTGCCGGCCTTGCCGGACGGGTCGCTCAGGCCTTCGGCGCTGTTGCGGGCGCGGCTGTAACCGGCGTTCACATCGACCGATGGTGTTTCATCTGCCGCGACCGTGCTGCGCAATGCGCGGCTTTGCAGCAACCGGGCGCTGGCGATCTGCAGGTCGAGATTGCGCTCGGCCACCTGCTGGATCAGCGCGCTCAGGCGGGCATCGTGAAAGGTCTCCCACCAGCGCAGCTCCAGCGGTTCGGCCTGCGGCTGGCTGGCTGCCGCCTCACCTTGCAGCGGCGCCCATTGCTGGGGTGCCTGGCTGTCAGGACGCTGGAAATCGGGACCCAGCGTGCAACCCGCCATGAGCACGGCCAGCAGCAGGGGGCTCAAGCGCATTGCCGGTTTCATCGTGCACTCACCTCTTTGCCGGCGAGCTTGTCATCGTGGGTGTCGATGGTCGCCTCCACCGACATGCCCACCCGCAGACGCTCCAGCAGTGGCTGGCCATCATCGAAGACGATCTTCACCGGGATGCGCTGCACCACCTTGGTGAAGTTGCCGGTGGCGTTGTCCGGTTTGACGGCGGCGAAGGTCACGCCGGTGGCCGGCGCGATGCTTTCGACATGGCCCTTGAGGGTTTCGCCAGAGAAGGTATCAACGCTGATGCTCACTGGCTGGCCCGGCTGCACGTGGGTCAGCTGGGTTTCCTGGAAGTTGCCGACCACGTAGGCATGCTGCAACGGCACCACCGACAGCAGGCGCGCGCCCGGGTTGACGAAAGCGCCCACGCGCAGCGCACGCTCACCGACCATGCCGTCTACCGGCGCGGTGATGCGGGTGTAGGACAAGTCCAGCTGAGCCTTTTCCAGGCCCGCTTCGGCCCGCTTCAACTGGCCATCGGCGCTGGCCACCTGGGCGCTGAGAATGTCCACCTGCTTACGCGTGGCCACCAGCGCCGCCTGGGTGTTGGCCAGCCGTGCACGGGCCTGGTCGACCCGGCTGCGCGCCTGCTGGGCATTCTGTACGGTGCCGGCGCCCTGCTCGGCAAGGCGGCTGTAGCGGTTGACCTCATGGTCGGCGAACGAGGCTTCGGCCTGGGCCGCCTTCACTGCCGCCTCGGCCTGGGCGATCAACGCCGCCTGGCGCTCCAGGGTGGCGCGGGCATCGGCGCTCTGCGCCTTGGCCACCAGCAACTGGGCCTGGGCAGCGTCGAGCGCGGCCTGGTAGTCACGCGCGTCGATGGTCGCCAACAACTGGCCGGCCTGGACCTGCTGGTTGTCCTCCACCAGCACCTCCTTGATGAACCCCGCCACCTTGGGCGCGACCACGGTGTAATCAGCAATCACATAGGCGTCATTGGTGCTTTGCCGGTGGTCACTGCCCAGCATCCAGGGGCCGACGATGCCGGCCAGCACAGCCACGGCCAGTACCGAGCCGATCAAGAGGGTTTTGCGTGGGTTGGTCATGTTCAGTGTCTCGAATTCATCCAGGGTTCAGGCCACCGCGCGCGGCGGATAGACCCGGGTAGGCACGAAGGGAATCAGGCAAATCAGCGCCACGGCGATGCAGGCCATGACCAGGTAGAGGTCGGCCGAGGTCAGCACCAGCGCCTGGTCATGGATGCGCTTGGCCAGGCCCGCCGTGCTGTCATCGACCAGCGGGGCGTTGCCCAGGCTGTCCACCAGGTGGTTGGAATGAAAATGTCGGCGCAAGGTGCCGAGGACGTCCAGCAGGCCACCGGCAACAACTGCGGCCAGACCTTTGACGGTGTTGAACCAGCTGGAGGCGAACGGGCCTTCCTGCGGGGTCATGCCGTTGGTGGACAGCATCAGCAGCGGCAATACCGCCATCGGCTGGCCGAATACCTGCAGCAGGTAGAACGGGTAGAAGTCGCCACGGATCCATTCGCTGGTCAGCAAGCTGCTGCCGATGCACGACACCGCCAGCATCGCCAGCCCCGTGGCCAGCACCCAGCGGCAGTCCACCGCACGCAGGTTGCACAGCGCGGCTGTAAGCGGCAGGGCGATCAGCTGCGGCATGGCCACCAGCATCATCAGCGGACTGGTTTGCGCCGGGCGATAACCCTGGATCTGCGCGAGATACGCCGATGGAATGCTGGCGACGCCCGATAACACGATCAGCACGCCGGCCAGGGTCACCAGGGCGAAACTCAGGTTGCGCCGCGACAGCATGCGTAACTGGAAAAACGGCAGCGGCTCGGACCACTCGTTGTACATGAACAGCACCAGCAGCAGCACGCCACCGCCCAGCAGCCAGCAGATAAGCGGCGAGTCGAACCAGCCCCAGCGGTCACCCAGCGACAGGCCGAGGACGATGCAACTGATCGCCGGCAGGCCAAGCAGCACGCCGCGCCAGTCGAACTGCTTGAAGCGCTCCAGGCGCAGCGGATCCTGCGGCAGGCCCCAGCCGACACAGAACATGGCCAGGGCCGAGGGCAGGATGATCTGCCAGAACGCCCACTGCCAACCCACGTACTCGGTCCACAAGCCCGCCAGCGGCGTGCCCAGGTTGGGCCCGAAGGTCGCGGTCAGGGCGTAACAAGCCAGGCCGTAGACCTTGATACCCGGCGGCAGAAAGCGCAGCGCCACACTCATCAGCATCGGCGGCAAGGCGCCGGAGGCAAAGCCTTGAAGAATGCGCAGCAGCATCAAGCTGTGCAGGTTGGGGGCAAACGGCTGCAACAGGCCGAGCACAGCAAACAAGCCGACCGCGCAGAGGGTGAAACGGCGCAGCGAAAAGGTGGTGGCCAGCCACGGCGCGAAGGCCATGGCCGAGACCGAGGCGGCGCTGTACACCGCCAGCAGCCAGGCGCCCTCGTCGGCACCAATGCCCATCGCGCCGCGGATATCCGCCAGGGAAATCTTCGTCACCGATTCGTTGAGGCCGGCGCACAGCACCGCCAGCAGCACGCCGAACAGCCCGACCACCACCCGCAGGCCGAACGCTGTCTGCGCAGGAGCGGCCGGCGTGGGGGCGACGGCGATCGCGGCAGCAGGGGCGGATAGGGAACTCATGCGCAGACATCTCCAGCAACAAAATTTCAGCTGGAACAAGTCTATGAAGGTCGAATGCTGACGAAAACTGACTTATCGGCAGTTTTAAGTTGCATCAAACGCAATCGACATCAGGGATCGACACTGCAGCAGGCCTTCAAGGTCTGCCGCAACCAGCGGTGCGCCGGGTCATTGTGAAACCGTGGATGCCATGCCTGGAGCACCGTCACCCGCTCCAGCGGCACCGGGATCTCGAACGAGCGCAACGGCAAGCCCAGCTTGTGCACGCTGTTGAGGATGTTGGCCGGCATCGGCAGGATCAGGTCCGAGTCCGGTAGCGAGAACAGCGCCGAATGGAAGCTCGGGGTGATCAGCGCCACACGCCGCTGCACCTTGAAGTTGGCCAGTTCGACATCGATCGGCCCATTGGCGCGGCCACGGCGGGACACGCTGATCTGTGGATAACTGGCGAAACTTTGCGGGGTGATCGGCTGATCGAAGATCGGGTGATCGCGCCGCGCCAGGCCTACGTAATAGGTCTGGAACAGGCTCTGCACCTTGATCTCCGGACCCAGGTCGACGGTCGAGCTGATGATCAGGTCGGTGCGCCCGTCGCGCAGCACGCTGTCGTCATCGCCACCGGGGCTCTCCGGCACGAAGCGCAGCACCGTGCGTGGTGCCTGCTCGTGCAGGCGGCGCAACAGCATGGCGCCGTAGAGAGCGATGAACAGGTCGTTGGTGCGAATGTTGAAGGCCCGGTCGAGCTTGGGCAGGTCGACGTCATCAGCACTACGGAACACCTCACCGGCCTGCTCCACCAGCGCTGCCACCTGCTCGCGCAATGCCAACGCCCGCGGCGTCGGCACCAGGCCACGGCCGGCGCGCACCAGGATCGGGTCGCCGAGGGCATCGCGAATGCGCCCCAGCGTGCGGCTCATCGCCGCCGGGCTCAGGTTCATGCGCTGCGCTGCGCCGACCACGCTGCCTTCATCGAGCAGGGCGTCGAGGGCGACGAGCAGGTTCATGTCCGGGAGATGCATGGCCGATTTCCGTGGCGGTTGTGGGAATGGCGATATTAACAGGTCGGATGATTGCGCCAGGCGCAATGCGGTCGTGCGTGATGCGGCATTTATCTTGAAGCTGGGATGGGCCATAAGTGATGCAGTGGCTGCACTGGCCTCTTCGCGGGGCAAGCCCGCTCCCACATGGTGTGTGGGGATTCCTGTGGGAGCGGGCTTGCCCCGCGAAGAGGCCAGTGCAGTCGATCGAATAGCCAGCTTCAGCAAGGATCCCGCATGCCCAGCCCCGTCCTGATCGCCATCGACGCCTCCCCTGCCTCAACCGCCCTGCTCAATCTCGCCCGCCGCTACTGCCGCCCCGATGAACACGAACTGCACGTGCTGCTGGCCATTGACTCGACCTTTGCCGTGCACGACAAACCCGCTCCTTACACCCCCGAAGAACTGGAGGAATACCCCGCTGCATGCGAGGAACAGCGCCTGGGTGACCGCGCCGTAGCGGAGGCCGTTCAGACTCTGCAACAGGCCGGCTTCACCAGCCAAGGCTGCATGGTTGCCGGGCAACCGGTCGAGGCCATCGTTGGCAAGGCGCAAGAGCTGCGGTGCGAGCTGATTATCATGGGCCACCGGCATCTGTCGCGGCTGGGGCGGTTGCTGGATCCGTCGATCAGCGCGAAGGTGATTGATCGGGTTCAGGTGCCGGTGTTGGTGGGGGCTGCGTAGATTGCTTGGCGGTGTGGCTGACAAGTGCATGTCGTAAGGCTTGCAGCGGTCTTAAGATCGAGCGCCGCGCGGGCGGCGCTCGATCTCACAGTCTAAACACCTCTCAAGGCATGCCCGGCTTCACCACCACCGTACACGTCGTCCCCGCCGCCAGCAAAAACCCGTCCGGCACTTCATCGATATGAATCCGCACCGGCACCCGCTGCGCCAAACGCACCCAGTTGAAGGTCGGGTTCACATCGGCGATCAGCTCGCGGCTCTGCGGGTTGTCGCGGTCGTAGATGCCCCGGGCGATGCTCTCCACATGCCCCTTGATGCGCTCGCCGCTCATCATCTGCAGCTCGGCCTGGTCGCCGACCTTCACATGCGGCAGCTTGGTTTCCTCGAAGAAGCCGTACACCCAGAACGAGTTTTCATCGACCACCGCCATCACCGCCTCACCGGTTCGCGCGTAGTCACCCTTGTGGATATTCAGGTTGGTCACATAACCATCGACCGTGGCGACGATATGCGTGCGCTTGAGGTTCAACTCGGCCGCCGCCAATTCAGCCTGGGCCTGTTGGTAATCGGCCAAAGCGGAATTGGCGATGTTGCTGGCGTCGTCGCGGTTTTCCTTGGAGATCACCAGGTTGTCCATGTCGGCGCGGCGCCTTGCGTTGACCTTGCGCATCTCCCAGGTCGCCTTGCGGGAGGCAACCATGGCCTTGGCCTGGTCGACCGCCAGCCGATAATGCTCAGGGTCGATCTGGATCAGCAGGTCGCCCTTCCTCACCCGCTGGTTATCCTTGACCGGTACTTCTACCACATAGCCCGGCACGTCGGCGGCGACGTTGATGATGTCGGCGCGCACGCGGCCGTCGCGGGTCCACGGCGTGGTCATGTAGTGCAGCCACAACTGGCGACCGATCACCACGGCAGCGGTCAGCACCAGCAAGGTGGCGATCAGGCTGAAGAACTTTTTCATCGAAGGTTTCTCACCAGTAGAGCGACAGCGCCAGGGCGCCGAACAGGCAGACGAACAGGGAAAGGCGCAGCAGCGCCGGGTGCCAGAAGAAGCGATAGCCATCATGGCTGGCGATGAAGCGGTCCAGGCCCCAGGCCAGGCCCAGGGCGAACAGGAACATCAAGGTCATGGTGGGCATGTACACGCCATGGAAGGCGATCTCACGGGGCATGGTGCAGTCCTTTCGCCGGTGCCAATGGCGACTGTGGGTCGAGCAGGGAGGAGCGGATGAAGTGCAGGTAGCTCTGCGCGCGCCGCAGCACCGAGGTGTCGAAGTGCCGGGCAAAGGGTTCGTCGGTGGCCTGCACGCGGCTGATGGCGTGATCCACCGCCACCAGCGCGCGTTCGTGGTTGCTGACGCTGGGCTGCAGGAACAACCGCGCCAGGGCTCGGCCCATGACGCGGATTGCCTGGCGCCATGGCTGCGACTCGGCATAGGCCGGGTGGATCGGCGCACGGGCCTGTTCCTTGCGCAGTTCGATGATCGCGTGGCCGATCTCCAACACGGTGAACATCCAGCCCATCAGCGTGCTCTGCACCTGCGGTTTGCCAGCGGCCAGGCCATAGGCTTGGTGCAGCAGGTCGCGGGTGCGGCTTTCGAAGGCTGAGCCGAGGCCACGCAGGCGCCCGCTGATGGCGAACAGCACCTGCTCGCGCAGCTCCTGCTCCAGGCGGCTCCACAGCCAGCGGCTGTTCGGCGGCAGGACGATTGCCCCCGCGGCGGCGCAGACGAACATGCCGATGACCATGCCGATGTAGTCATTGATGAAGGTGTAGGGGTCGTACACGGTCAGGTTGTTGGGCACCGAACCGATGGCGAAGAACACCAGCAGGCCAATACCGTAACCCGCGTAGGCCGGCCGCGAGGACAGGAACGCGCCGAGCACGAACACCGGCGCCAGCACCATGCACAGCAACGGAAAACCGTCGATCCAGGGGAACACGAAGAAGGTTTCGAAGAAGCCGATGAACGCGCCGATTGCCGTGCCGCAGGCCATCTGGAACGACATCCGTTTGGGGTTGGGCGATGCCGCCGAGAGGCCCACGGTTACCGTGGCAATCAGGGTCATCATCGCGCCGCTGGGCCAGTCGCTGAGCAGCCAGTAGCTGCCGAGCAGCAACAGCACCGCCGAGGCGCGCACCCCAGCGGCCAGCGACACCAGCCAGCTGGTCTGGGCCACGTAGGGCTCGTCCCACTGCTCGCGTTCGTGCTTGTGCGCCGCCAGCGAGGCGTGGGTTTCGGCGTAGCTGTACATCTCGTCGACGAAACGGTAGAGCAGCTCGAAGGCGGTGTGGAAGTCGAGCAGGTCAGACTCGCTGGGCTCGCTTTGCAGGTACTCGGTACGCAGGCCACGGACCTGCGCCTGCAGGCCCTCTTTGTAGGCCGCCAGTTCCAGCGTCAGGCGCAATGCATCGGCGTCGGTCAAAGCCCGGCCGACATAGGGCTGAAGCAGCTCGACCAAGGTGTTCAGGCCTGGCTCGATGGCCCCGACGATCTGCAGCGGGCCGCGCGCGCGCAAGCGTTCGAGCAAGCGGTGCAAGGCGTTGAAGCGCGTGGTGATGGCCATGAACTCGCTGTTCATGCGCACCAGGCGGCCACTGCGCCTGCGCATGTGCGGGTCTTCGAAGGCGGTGACGTTGCGCAGGCTTTCAAGGCCCACCGCCTCGGCGATGAAGCGCACGTTGCTGGTTTCGAAACGGTCACGCTGACTGTCACCGCGCAGCGCCTCGACCACTACCCCGGCGAACACGCCAAAGCGCTGGTACAACGCGTTGCGCATGGCGGCGCTGGCCGATTGCGGCAGGATTGCGGCGCTGACGAAGGTCGACACGAGAATCCCCAGGGCAATCTCCAGCACCCGCCACACGGCCGCCATGAATGCCTGGTCAGGGTGCTGCAGCACCGGCAGGCCGATCATCGCCGCCGTGTAGCCGGCCAGCACGAAGCCATAGGCGCGGAAGGTGCGGTAGCGCATGGCACCCGCCGAGCACAGGCCCACCCACAGCGCCAGGCTGGGCAGGAACAGCTCGGTGTTCTGCGGGAAGATCGCGATCAGCGCCACCATCATCGCCGAACCGGCCAGCGTGCCGAGCACCCGATAGAAACTCTTGGCGAACACGTGGCCGCTTTGCGGCTGCATGACGATGAACACGGTGATCATCGCCGTGCGCGGTTGCGGCAATTCCAGGCGCATGGCCAGCCACAGGGTGATGAACGCGGCGGCCAGCACTTTGAAGATGTAGACCCAGGTCACCCCATCGGTGCGCGCCCAGGCGAAGAAGCCCCGGCGCCACTCCAGGCTGTACAGCCAGCGCAGCGGCAGGCTTGACGTGCTCATTCGGCGTGGTCCGCTTTACGGTCGAAGATGGCCAGCGTGGCCGGCGTTTTCGGTACGGCCTGGCGTTCTTCTTCCGGTACGTCCTCACCGGCCTGCAAGCCACCCCCCAACGCGGTCACCAGCTCGGCATGGGCGACCAGGCGCGCAGCCTGAACCCGCTGTTGCACCTGTTGCTGACGGAATAGCAAAGTCTGCGCGTTGAGTACGTTGAGGTAATCGGTAAGACCACGCTGGAAGGCGACCATGGCGATGTCGTAGGTTTTCTGGGCGGCGGCCACCGATTCGGCGGCGAAATGCGACTGCTCCTTCATCGACTCCCGACGGATCAACTGATCGGAAATGTTCTTCAGCGCGCCGATCACTGTCTGGTTGTATCGCGCCACGGCCACGTCATAACCCGCTGCGGCAACGCCCAATTGCGAGCGTAACCGGCCGCCGTCGAAGATCGGCAGGCTGATGGCCGGCCCCACGTTGTAGTTGAACTTGCGTCCGCTGAGGAATTCCAGCGGCCCGCCCCCCGTGGCCATGAAGCCGAGGCTGCCGACCAGGTCGACATTGGGGAAGAAGCCGGCGTGGGCGACGTCGATACCCCGCGCCTGGGCGGCCACCTGCCAGCGGCTGGCGACCACGTCGGGGCGCTGGCCGACCAGTTCGGCCGGCAGTGTCGACGGTAGCTTCAGCGGGGCTGCGAGGGTCAGGCTGGGGCGCTGGAGCTGCGCGCCCTCCCCTGGCCCTTTCCCTGCCAGCGCCGCCAGCTGGTTGCGGGTCAGGGCAATTTCTTCGTCGAGGCTGTCGAGCTGGCGGTGGGTTTCAGGCAGCGGCGCTTCGGCCTGGCTGACCTCGAAATGGGTGCCGATGCCGCCATCGAGGCGGCGCTTGGCCAGGGCCAGGATCTGCTCTTGCTGCTCGAGCTCGGCCTTGACGATGTCGCGCTGGGCAAAGTGCAAGCTCAGCTGGATGTAGGCGCGCACCACGTTGTTCTGCAACTCCAACCGCGCCTGGCGGGCCTCGGCGACGCTCATGTGCGCCTGGTCCACCGCCTGTTCGCTGGCGTTGCGTTCGCCGCCCCAAAGATCGAGGGCATAGCTGAAGCCGATGGCGGCGTTGTTGTCCCAGGTGTTGGCACCTGACAGGTCGCCGGGGCCGTAGAATTGATCTTCTGGCCAGTTGTGGCGCTTGAGTGCCGCCTGGCCGTTGGCCTGGAGGTTTTCTGCCGATTCGATCACGCCGGCCATGGCCTTGGCTTCGCGCACTCGCGCCGCCGCCATGGCCAGGCTCGGGCTGCCGGCCACGGCCAATGCAAGCCAATGGTCCAGTTGCGGGTCGCCATAGGCGTGCCACCATTGCTGGTCGGGCCAGTGGGCGTCGGTGGCGGCTTGGCGAATGGCCGCGTCAGTGGTCAAGGTATTGGCTGGCAGCGTCTTGCTTTGCGGGGCAATACCCCAGGTTCCGATACAGCCGCTCAAGGTGAGGCTAAGGGCACAGGCACTGAACGCTTGAAGCGTTCTGATGATGCGACGCGGCACAGCTGCGATTTCCCGAGGAAGAGGTGGAGGGGCCGAGCAATTCTAGGGGGCCGTCGCACTGGCGATAAGCGCAGATTCCTGCGAATCTTTGTTACCGAAACAGCGATAATCCGCCTTTGGTCGAAGGCACTTTTAAGTAACTTCGTGACACAATTTTGTCCTCTAGCTTGAGAGTGACCCATGGACACCCTGCAAAACATGCGTGCTTTCAGTTGCGTAGCCCAACTCGGCAGTTTCACTGCCGCCGCGGCACAACTGGATACGACCACCGCGAACGTGTCGCGGGCGGTCTCCAACCTGGAAGCCCATCTGCAAACCCGGCTGCTCAACCGCACGACTCGACGCATCGCCCTGACCGAAGCAGGCAAGCGTTACCTGATGCGCTGCGAACAGATCCTCACCTACGTCGAGGAGGCCGAAGCCGAGGCCAGCGACGCCCACGCCCGGCCTGCCGGGCAACTGAAAGTGCATTCGATGACCGGGGTCGGCCAGCATTTTGTGGTCGATGCCATTGCCCGTTACCGTGAATCGCACCCGGACGTGACCTTCGACCTGACCATGGCCAACCGCGTGCCTGACCTGCTCGACGAAGGCTACGACGTATCCATCGTGCTGGCCACTGAACTGCCAGACTCGGGTTTCGTGTCGCAGCGCCTGGGCATCACCTACAGCATCGTCTGCGCCTCGCCCGACTACGTGGCTAAAAACGGCTTCGCGCACAAGCCGGTCGACCTGCTGCAGCACGCCTGCCTGCGCATGGTCAGCCCGGTAATCCCGCTGGAAAAGTGGCTGTTCGACGGCCCGGAAGGCCAGGAACTGGTCAACATCACCAGCTCGCCGTTCCAGGTCAATTCGGCCGACGCGATGAAGACGGCGATCCGCTGCGGCATGGGCATGGGCGTGCTGCCGATCTACTCGGCCATCGATGGCCTGCGTGACGGCAGCCTGGTACGGGTGATGCCGGACTACCGCCTGCAGGAGCTGAACCTGTATGCGATCTACCCATCGCGCCAGTACCTGGATGCCAAGATCAAGACCTGGGTCGAGTACTTGCGCAACTCGCTGCCGGAAATTCTCGCCGCCCATGAGGCGGACCTGAAAACCCACGAGTTGCTGATCGCCAACTGAAAAAGCTGCTGCATTGGGGCGGTGGACAATGGTAGGTTGCTAATCAATGACGGCCTTTTCGCGGGCAAGCCCGCTCCCACAGGGTGTGCGCAATTCCTGTGGGAGCGGGCTTGCCCGCGAAAGGGCTGCAACTGACCCACCACCGCCCTGAGAAGTTGCCCGATGAAAAAGACCGTCCTGGCCTTCAGCCGCATTACCCCGGCCATGGCCGAGCGCCTGCAGCAAGACTTCAACGTGATCGTGCCGAACCCGAAACTCGGCGACATCAGTGCCCAGTTCAACGAAGCGTTGCCCGACGCCCACGGCCTGATCGGCGTCGGCCGCAAGCTTGGCCGTGCGCAACTTGAAGGGGCGGCAAAGCTTGAAGTGGTGTCGAGCGTATCGGTCGGCTACGACAACTATGACGTCGACTATTTCAACGAGCGTGGCATCGCCCTGACCAACACCCCCGACGTGCTCACCGAGAGCACTGCGGACCTTGGCTTCTCGCTGATCATGGGTTGCGCGCGGCGCACCGCCGAGCTGGACGCCTGGACCAAGGCTGGCCAGTGGCAGGCCACCGTCGGCCCGGCGCAGTTCGGCAGCGATGTGCACGGCAAGACGCTGGGCATCGTCGGCCTGGGCAACATCGGCGCGGCCATCGCCCGCCGTGGCCGCTTCGGTTTCAACATGTCGATTGTCTACGCTGGCAACAGCCGCAAGACGGCGTTGGAACAGGAGCTGGGTGCGCAGTATCGCAGCCTTGAGCAACTGCTGGCCGAAGCCGATTTCGTCTGCATCGTGGTGCCGCTGTCCGATGCCACGCGCAAGCTGATCGGCACGCGTGAGCTGAAGCTGATGAAGCCGAGCGCCTTCCTGATCAACATCGCCCGTGGCCCGGTGGTCGACGAAACGGCACTGATCGAGGCCCTGCAGAATGGCACCCTTCGCGGCGCCGGCCTGGATGTGTACGAGAAGGAACCGCTAAGCGACTCGCCGCTGTTCAAGCTGCCTAACGCACTGACCCTGCCGCACATTGGCTCGGCCACCGCCGAAACCCGCGAAGCCATGGCCAACCGGGCGATCGACAACCTGCGTGCGGCACTGCTGGGTGAGCGGCCGCAGGACCTGGTGAACCCGCAGGTGTGGAAGGGCTAACGCGCCAGAATCACCGCAGGCTTGACCCTTGGCTTGCGAAACACCAGCACATTCCCCGCCATCACCGCGACGAGCCCCAGCAACGCTGGGGCCGTCCATTGGTAGCCTTCGGCAAACGCCGACACATTCAACGCCACCAGCGGAAACAGCACCGTGCAATAGGCCGCACGCTCCGGCCCCATGCGCCCGACCAGGGTCAGGTAGGCGGTGAAGCCGATCACTGAGCCTGGAATCACCAGATACATCAGCGAGCCGATGTAACGGGTGTTCCACTCCATGTCGAACGGGATACCGCTGACCAGGCAATACAGTCCCAACATCGAAGCGCCGTAGGCCATGCCCCAGGCGTTGGTGGTCATCGGTTTGAGCCCGGCTTTCTGCTGCATGGCGGAAAGCATGTTACCGGCTGAGAAGCACAGCGTGCCGAGCAGCGCCAAGCCAAGGCCGAAGAGCGTTTCGCGGCTGGCCGCATGGTCCGACAGCTCTGGCCAGAACAACAGGCCCAGCCCCAGCAGGCCGAGTGCGCCACCACCGAGCACGTTGCTGGCGATCCTCTGGCCGAAGAACACCCGTGCGTTCAGTGCATTCCACAACGTCGCGGTAGAAAACACCACGGCGATCAGGCCGCTGGCGATCCATTGGCTGGCGGTGAGGAAGCACATGAAGTTGACACAGAACAGGCACAAGCCCTGGGCCAGGCAGATCAGGTGGCCCCGCCGGTTCATCGGTTGCAGGCGGCGGCTGAGCAGGAGGATGACAAACAGGATCAAGCCGGCCAGGGCGAAGCGGTAGACGATCGAGACCGGGATGGCGACCACGCCCAGCTGTAGTTTCAGGGCAATCCAGGTTGTGCCCCAGATCATGACTGTGAGCAGGTAGAGTGACAGGTTCATGGCGGCGGTTCCTTGGGCCTTTCAATGTCGGTGCCCGGCGCTTCGCGGGGCAAGCCCGCTCCCACAGACAGCGTTGCGCCAGTGGGAGCGGGCTTGTCCCGCGAATCGAGGGCGCAGCCCTCGCCAGGGCCATCAGTGTTCTCTCAGACCACCGTCAGCCGCTTGCACAAACTTGCGCTTTTCCCTTCAAGGCTACTGTCAGCACAGCGCAAGCGCAGTACGATGGCCATCAGAGGAAATGCCCATGACCCCACTCAACCAGTTGCAAGTGTTCAACGCCATGCACGCCTCGCCCCATGCGAAGCTGGAGCTGAGCGCGCACCTGGGTGATGGCCTGGCAGCGGCGCTGTGGCGCAACCGTGACGATGCCCGTGATTACCAGGCACCCAGCCACCACACCCTGTCGTGCTACATCGCCGACGGCACTGGCACCTTCCGCCGCCAGCGCCCGGCCGACAAGGGCGCGCCGAACAAGCTGTGCATCATGCCGGCTGGCCACGAGTCGAACTGGGTGGTCAACGGCTCGATCCGCCTGGCGCACCTGTATATCAGCGAGGCGCAGTTCGCCCTGGGTTGCGTGCGTCTGCTCGACCGCGAGCCACGGGAATTACAGCTGCAGGAGGCGACCTTTCTCGACGATCCGCAGCAGTCGCTGCGCTTTCGCCAATTGATCAGTCTGGACTGGGATGAGCCCGGCGAGCGCTTGCTGGCCAGCAGCCTGGCGCACGAAATCGTCGATCACGCGGTGCTCAGCCAGGTGGGCCTGCGCCAAGGTCTGCGCCTGAAAAGCGGGTTGGCGCCGAACCTGCGTCGGCAGTTGGTCGAGTACATCGAGGCGCACCTCGACCAGCCCGTTACCCTCGGTGAGCTGGCCGTGCGCTGCAATCTGTCCGAATATCACTTCGCACGCATGTTCCGCGTAAGTTTCGGCCTGCCACCACACCAGTACTTACTGGCTCGGCGGTTGCACCGTGCGTGTCAGTTGCTGCGCCTTGGCCAGCTGCCGCTGGGTGAAGTTGCCCTGCTGTGCGGGTTTGCCAGTGCCAGCCATTTCAGCAACCGCTTTCGCCAGGCACTCGGTGCCACGCCTGGCGATTATCGCGCAGCGTTCAGCGCTTGATTTGGGCCGCTTTGCGCCCCTTCGCGGGCAAGCCCGCTCTCACAGGGAGTGCACCTTTCCTGTGGGAGCGGGCTTGCCCGCGAAGGGCTGCAAAGCAGCCCCGATACTTCAGAACTCGAAGGTGCTGGAAAGGCTCACCTGCCGCGCATCGCCAATCGCGGCAAAGTACTGGTTCACCGCCGAGCTGTAGTAGACCTTGTCGAACAGGTTCTTCACGTTGAGCTGCAAACGCACATTGTGTTCGTCGAGCTTGGTTTCGTACGTGGCAAAGGCATCGGCGACGGTATAGCTCGGCAGGTCGAAGGTGTTGGTCGCGTTACCCGCGCGCTCGCCGACATACCGCGCTCCCGCGCCGAAGCGCAGGCGGTCGCCACCGAACAGGCTGCCGAAGTCATACACGGCCGACAACGAACCGCTGTGCCTGGCCACGTTCTGCAGGCGGTTGCCTTCAAGGTCCGGGTCCTTGGTGACCTTGGCGTCGGTGAAGGCATAGCTGCCGATCAGGCTCCAGCGCTCGCTGAGCTGTCCGGTCAAATCCAGCTCCACACCCCGTGAATTAACCTCGCCGGCATTGCTGTACACGGTCTCGCCGGTGCCGGTATCGAAGTTGGCCACCAGCACATTACGCTTGGTGATGTCGAACAGCGCCAGGGTGCCAGTCAGGCTGCCTGGCATGTCGAGCTTGGCCCCCAGTTCCCACGACTTGCCCTCTTCGGGCGCGACCGAGCCATCCAGCACCACGCCACCGGTCAGCGGGGCAATGCTGGAGTTGGGCTTGAACGACTCGCTGTAGCTGCCGTAGAACGACAACTGATCATCGACCTTGTAAACGATGCCGGCATGCGGCACCCAGGCCTGGCCGTTGCTGTCGGTATTGGCCGTGAACGGACGGCCACGGCCGGCGTACTGGTCGTACTGCTGGAAGCGCGCACCGGCCACCAGGATCCAGTGGTCGTCCAGGTGCAGCGCGTCCTGCACGAACAGCGCATCGGTACGCAGCTTGTCGGTCTGGTCGCTGTCGCTGGCGCGCACCGTGCTGCCTTCCACTTCCTGGCCGTAGACCGGGTTCACATAGCTGAAGGTGGACGTGGCGGTCTGGCGGATCAGGTCGCCGCGAAAGACCTTGCGGTCTTCGTGGTCGACGCCGAACAGCAGGTCATGCTGCATCCCGGCCAGTTCGACGTTGCCATTGAGGCTCAAGGTGGCGAACTGGTCGCGGCTCATGGCGTTGTGGGTGCCGTCGATGCTGCGTGTCAGCGTGCCCTTGGCTTCGTTGACGCCGGTCACGCGCACCTGGCTGGCGTCGTAGGTCTCGCGGTTGAAGCTGTAGCCGAAGTGCAGTTTCCAGTCGTCGGCCAGTTGATGATCGACCTCCAGGCGATAGAGGTCGGAACGGCCTTCCATGTCGTTGAAGGGCTCATCCAGGCGGCGCGTGGCCGGGATGTCCAACGGGTGGCCGTTGCGGCCGAATGCCGTGCCGCGGTCGAACGGGTAGAGAAACTCGCGGTGCTCGTAGGCCAGCACCACCTGGGTGTCCTCGCCCAGCCAGGCCAGCGACGGCGCCACCAGCGACTCGCGGTGCACGCCATAGTTGCGCCAGTAGTCTTCGTCCTCATGGTCGACGATCAAGCGGTAGGCGAGCTTGCTGTCGCCCAGCGCGCCGGTGCTGTCGAAGCCGCCGCCACTGCCGTTCTTGCCGCTGCCGTAGGTCGAGCCACGCAGGGTCAGGGCGTTGTACTGTTGAAGTTGCGGGCGCTTGCTCACCACGTTGATCACCCCGCCCGGGTCCTGGATGCCGTACAGCAGCGAGGCTGGGCCCTTGAGCACTTCTACCCGCTCGGTGCTGGCGTTGAGGCTGCGGCCCTGCACGATCGGCATGCCATCACGCATGATCGAGCCGTCGCGGTTGTCGCCAAAACCCCGCTTCATCACGGTGTCGGAGGTGCCACCGAAGTTGTTGCCCTGAGTGATGCCGCTGACGTTGGCCAGCGCGTCATCGAGATTGCGCGGGGCCTGGTCGCGGATCACCTGGGCCGGGACCACGTTAATGGCCTGGGGGATGTCCGGAGTTGGGCCCTGGCCACGCATGATCGAGGCGCTGGCGGGAGGCTGGTAGCTGTAGGCGTCCATCTGCGCGTTCACCGGGGTGGCCTGCAGGTTGAGGGCGCCGGAGGTGTCCAGCGGTTCGAGGGTCAGGGTGCGAGCGTCGACGCGGCGCCAGCTCAGGCCGGCGTTGCCCAGCAACTGTTGCAGGGCCCGCTCGGCGCTGAAACTACCATTGAGGGCCGGTGCCTGCACCGCGGGCAGTTCGAGGGTGTAGACCACGCTTTGTCCCGAGGCGCGGCTGAAGGCGTTGAGCGCTTGGGCCAAGGGTTGGCTGGGCTGGGCGAAGGTATGCAGCTGCAACTGCTCGGCGGCCAGTACCGCAGGAGCCACGGTGATGGCCGCAAGCGCAGAGAAGCCGAGCCAGAGGGGGACGCAACGCGGGGTGAACTTCATGGACGCTGACCTGTGAGAGGGTTGTGACTGCGAATGAATCGCACTTCCACCCATTACACGGATGCCACGTCCTGTTACCTCATCCGTTTTTTGAATTAATTTTCCCTGTACCGGCCTCTTCGCGGGCAAGCCCGCGCTGTACTTGTGGGAGCGGGCTTGCCCGCGAAGAGGCCAGCACCAGCAACTACCGAATAACTGTGAAACGCCCAAGAACGGTGTGCCGGGAGAAACCCATCACCTTCCCAAGCGAATCCAACGCCATGAGCGGCTCATCTACCGGGAAGCTGCCGCTGACCTTGCGCTGCCCCAACTCATCACCCAGCAATACGATCCGCCCTGGGTAATATCGCCGCAGATCCTCGACCACCTGCGCCAACGGCACCTGGTCGTAATTGAGCCAACCTTGGCGCCAGGCCATACGGCTATCGCCGTTCACGCTCAGGGTTTCTCCCGCAAGCCCTTCGGCATACGCCAGTTGCTGATTGGCCGTCAGCTCACGGGGCGCCTGCCCCTGTGCCGAGGTGACCGCCACGCGCCCGCTGCGCACGGTGACTTGTGCGCCGTGTGCCTGATCGCGCACTTCGAATTCGGTGCCGAGCACCCGCACTTGGCCACCGGCAGCCTCCACCACGAACGGCTCACCGGTGTGCGTCACCTTGAAGAATGCAGCGCCATGCAGCAGCCGCACATGGCGCTCGCCTTGCTGGAAGTCGACCGCGATAGCGCTCCCCGCATCCAGGGTTACCTGCGATTGGTCTGCCAGCGTCACCTGGTGAATCGTGTCGCGGCTGCTGAAATCGGCCTGCAGGTCCTGCAGCCAGTATCCGGGACGCCAGCCCCCGGCAACGCCTATGGCCAGCACCAGGCACGCTGCAGTGCCCAGGGCACGGCGCCAGTGCGAGGGTCTCGGTTCGGCAACACCCGCCTTGCACGCTTCGAGGGCACGCATCATGTGCTTTTCCACGGTGCTCTGGGACAGTTGCAGGGCATTGGCGATTTCGCCGTACTTCAACCCGTGAAGGCGGTTGAGCAAAAAGATCTGCCGGGTACGCTCGGGCAAGGCATGCAGTGCAGCTTCGATGCGCTGCAGGTCATGGTCGACTTCCAGCGCCTGTTCCGGTGCCTGGGCCGAGCCTGTTGGATCCAACGGCAGCGACGCTTGGGCGATGCGTGCGCGGCTACCTTCGCTGCGCAGATGATCGATGGCCAGGTTGCCAGCACAGCGCAGCAGGTAGGTATCCAGTGCCTCGACCTTGACCGCGGGGCGGCGCCAAAAGCGCAGGAACAGCTCCTGCACCAGGTCTGATGCCGTAGCACGACAGCCGACCCGGCGGCTGACCAGCGCCTCCATGCGCGCACGCTGGGCCAGGAACACCTGGACGAAACGTGCGCGGCTACTGTCGCTGTCGGGCTCGATCAAGGCGTCACCCGGCCAACACGGCCAGCAGCGGGCCCACTACCACGCTGATCGCCGCCAGCCCCAGCAACAGGCGCGGCTGGTAAGGCAGTCCGAACACCCACAAGGTCACCCCGGCCATCAGCACCGCGATCCATTCCACCAGGCCATGGGCCCAGCCGCGCTGGTGCACCGACAACACCAGCGACACCAGCAGCAACAGCCAGCCCGCCAGGCGCAGACCACGCAATTGTCCAGGTGCAGGTTTGCGCCCGAGCAGGTCGCTGAAATGTTTGTCCATCGCCAAGCACAAGGCGGCGAACCCGGCGTAACCGATCAGGGCAATGCTCAACATCAGTTCACCTCGACGGTTTCAGCCGTCGCCTTGGGCGCCCGTGGTGCGCGCTTGGCCACCGGCTTGGGCACGCGCAGCATCTTGCCTGCGGCCCAGGCCAGGAACAGGCCAGTGCCCAGCGCCGTCAGGTCGAAGCCAGCCATGGCCCAGTCGCCGTCCAGCACGGAATGATTCAGCCCCTGCCCGGTCGCCACTGCGTTGAGCAACGGCAGCGCGGCGAAGGCCAGCGCCCCCAGCCCCAGTTGCTCGCCCCAGGCCCGACGCCCTGGGCGCAGCACCGCGTGCGCCAACGACAGCAGCCAGACCACGAAGAACGTGTTCACCTCCCAGTCGGCCCGCCCTTGCATTGCCGCCGGCAGCAGCCGATTGGCCCAGAAGAACCCGGCCACGGCCAGCAGCAAGCCACTCATGCTGGCGATGTTGAGCACTTCGACCAGGCGCAGTTCGCCTGGCATACGTTCACTTTTTGCATGCTTGAGCTGGCGCTTGCCCAGCCACATCACCAGGCCCGTACCAATCACCGCAGTGCCCGCCACGCCGAACACGAAGTACAGCCAGCGCAGCCACGGCCCGGCGAAATTGCCCATGTGCAGGCCGACGATGGTGAACGAGGTCATCATCGCAGCCGTTTCCGGGGCGCCCTGGCTCAGCAGCTCACCGCTGCTGCCGTCGAACATCCAGTTGGCGCTGCGCTTGTAGGCGACATTGTCGGCCGACGCCTGGGCGAAGCTGACGCGGGCGTTGAGGTCGCCCGGGTTGTGCACCTGGATGTAGCCCATGCGCGCGCCCGGCACCTGTTCCTGCACCTTGGCGTACAGGCTGGCCAACGGCACCAATGGCGCCGCGACGTTAGCTACCTTGGGCACGTCGTCCCGGCCGAACAGGTCGTTGAAATAGCCGTTGGTATTGCCGCCATAGCTGGCCATGATGCTGGCCGGCATCACCATGTACATGAAGATCACCAGGCTGCTGTAGCTGATCATCAGGTGGAACGGCAGCACCAGCACGCCGATGGCGTTATGCCCGTCGAGCCACGAACGCTGGCCCTTGCCAGGGCGAAAGGTGAAGAACTCCTTGAAGATCTTCTTGTGAGTGATGATCCCGGTGATCAGGCCGAGGAGCATGATGAAGGCGCAGAAGGTCGACAACCAGCGCCCCCAGGGGTGAGGCATTTCAAGCTGGAAGTGGAACCGGTAGAAGAACTCGCCGCCGCGGCTGTCGCGGGCCTCGACCGGCTGCCCGGTCTGCGCATCGAGCTTCTTGCTGACAAAACCGCGCCGGCCGCCATCGGGGTCACGCCAGCCCACGCTCAACGCGGCCTCGCGTTCGCTGGGCAGGCGGATCATCCAGGTCGCGGAATGCCCGGCGTTGGCCTCCAGGTAACGCTGGGCCAAGCCCAGGCTGGCCACGGGGTCGAGGGCATGGCGGCGGACTTCCGGCTGCGTCCAGTGGCTGATCTCTTCCTTGAAGTACGACAGCGTGCCGGTCAGGAAGATGGCGAACAACAACCAGCCAAAAATCAGCCCGGTCCAGGTGTGCAACCAGGCCATCGCCTGACGGAAACCTTCCTTCATGGGTTTTTCATCCAGTAGGCGAGCCCGTTGACCAAACCCAGCAGCAGGCTTGGCAGCAACACGCCGAGCCAGGCACGCCATGCGCTGCGGCAGGCGAAGCACCAGAGAAAGGCCAACAGGTAGAAGACGAACGACAACATCATGCCGGTCATGGCCGCGTCGACCTGCGGCAAGGGTGCCAGCAGGGCGATGCAGACACTGGCCATGGACGCCAACAGGTAGCCGCCCAGCAGCGCGGCCAGGCTGCGTGAGGTCACGCCCAGGCGGTAGCTGAGGGAAAGGCCGGCGGCATTGCGCTTCATGGCGGAGGTCCGGGGAAACTCGGGGATGCAATAGTAATGATTTCAATTCTCATAAGCAAAGTCTGAAAGGTCAGTTGCCGAGCAATACGCATGTCACTACAATGCGAACAATTCTTACTACCAGTTGCGCGACTTGGCGCCGGAGTATCACGGTGCCCAGCGCCCTTTCATGTACGGTCGAAGGCCTTTACCACGCCCATCACAGCTGGCTGACCGGCTGGTTGCGCCGTCGCCTGGGCTGCCCGCAGAGTGCCGCCGACCTGGCCCAGGACACCTACCTGCGCCTGCTGCAAGCACGCGAGGCGCCGCAACTGATCGAGCCCCGTGCGTTTCTGGCCACCGTGGCCAAGCGTGTGCTGTGCAACCATTTCCGTCGCCAGGAACTCGAGCGCGCCTACCTGGACGCGCTGGCGCAAGCCCCTGAAAACGTGGCACCGAGCGAAGAACAGAAGGCGATCATCTTCGAGACCCTTCTGGAGCTCGACCGCCTGCTCGACGGCCTGCCGCCCCTGGTCAAACGCGCATTCCTGCTGGCGCAGGTCGATGGCCTTGGCCAGGGCGAAATCGCTCGCGAGCTGGGGATATCGCTGGCCACGGTCAAGCGTTACCTGAACAAGGCGGCCTTGCGCTGCTACTTCGCCCTGTGAATACGTCGTTTTCTTCCCAGGTGGCCGAGCAGGCCGTGCACTGGCTGATCGAGTCCCAGGGCGACGACTTCGACGACACCCAGCAACAGGCGCTGCAACACTGGCTGCTGGCTGATCACGAACATCAACGGGCCTGGGCACATATCCAGCAGGTCAACCAGCGCTTGCGCGGCGTCAGCTCACCGGTGGTGCATGCGACGTTGCAGGCGCCACCCTCCCCCGCACGCCGCCGAGCGCTCAAGGCGTTGCTGCTGGTGGGCGTGGCCAGCGCCGCTGGCATGGGACTGAACTCCCATAACTCTTTGCCAGGCCTGATGGCCGACTATCGCAGCCCGGTTGGCCAGCGCCGGCGCATGCAGCTGGACGACGGCAGCCTGCTGCAACTCAATACCCGCAGCGCCGCCGATGTACGCTTTGATGGCCAGCAACGCGTGGTACGGCTGCTCGAAGGTGAGCTGGCGCTGGACGTGGCCCGCGACACGCGCCCCTTGCTGCTGCGCACCGCTGAAGGGGCTTTGCGCCTGGACAGCGGCCGTTTCAACGTGCGCGAGTTCGAGGGCTTCAGCCTGGTGTCGGTGTTCAGTGGCCAGGCCAGTTTCGCCGGCCAACCGCTGCTGGCCGGGCAGCGCGCGCGCTTTACTGCACAAGGCTGGCGGGCCATCGCCCCGCTGGACCGCAACAGCGGCGCCTGGGTCGACGGCATGCTGGTGGCGTCGCAGATGCGCCTGACCGACTTTCTCGCCGAGCTTGGGCGTTATCGCCAGGGGCAGCTGGGCTGCAGCGAACGGGTGGCCGACCTGCGGGTGTCCGGCTCGTATCCGCTGGATGACAGTGAGCGGATTCTGCAGATGCTGGAAGTGGCCCTGCCGGTACGCGTGCGGCGCTTTACCCGCTACTGGGTCACGCTCGAAGCGCGGGTCAGTTGAAAATAATGTCAATCACCTGAGCCATTTCCTGAACCTCGGGTGACAGAGAAGGCAGAACCCCTTTTTACAGGACCCTTCTCGATGCCCCAGCGCCCCACGCCTCTCGTCCACGCCCTGCTGCTCGCTACCAGTCTCGGCCTTGCCACGCCGGCCCTGCACGCCGCCGAGGCACGCAACTACCACATCGCCGCCGGCTCGCTGGAAGACGCCCTGAACCAGTTCGGTCGCGAGAGTGGCGCGCTGATCTCGTTCGGCTCGCAACTGACTCAGGGCATCAGCAGCCAAGGCCTGGACGGCCAGTACGACGTGGCCCAGGGCCTCGACGCCCTGCTGCGTGGCAGCGGCCTGCAGGCAAAGCAGGAGGCCGACAATGCCTTCAGCCTGCAACCGGTAGATGCCGCGCGGCCTGGGGCTACCGTGGAGCTCGGCGCTTCGACCGTGGTCGGCGACTGGCTGGGCGAAGCGCAACAGGACAACGTTTTCGAGCACCCCGGTGCCCGCGACGTGGTGCGCCGTGAAGAGTTCGAACGCAATGGCGCCACCACCGCCCGCGAAGTGCTCAACCGCATGCCGGGCGTCAACGCTCCGGACAACAACGGCACCGGCAGTCATGACCTGGCACTGAACTTCGGCATTCGCGGCCTCAACCCGCGCCTGGCCTCGCGTTCGACGGTGCTGATGGACGGCATTCCAGTGCCCTTTGCACCCTATGGCCAACCGCAACTGTCGCTGGCGCCAATCAGCATGGGCAACATGGATGCGGTGGACGTGGTGCGCGGCGGCGGTGCCGTGCGCTATGGCCCGCAGAACGTCGGCGGCATCGTCAACTTCGTGACCCGCGCCATTCCCGAACAGGCGACCTTCAAGGCCGCCATGCAGAACCAGATCAGCCCGTCGTCCAGCCATGACGGGTTCAAGAACAGCGCCAACCTGCTGGTCGGCGGCACCAACGACAACGGCCTCGGCGGCGCCCTGCTCTACTCCGGCGTGCGCGGCGGCGACTGGCGCGAGCACAGCGACACCCAGATCGATGACCTGATCCTCAAAGGCAAGCTGAAGCTGGACGAGGCCAACAGCCTGCACGCCATGGCTCAGTACTACGAGGGTGAGGCCGACATGCCAGGTGGCCTGAGCACCGCCGACTTCGACGCCGACCCTTACCAGTCGACGCGCTTGAAAGACAAGTTCTGGGGCCGCCGCACACTGGTCAACCTTGGCTACGACTACAAACAGGACGACCGCCAGTTCAGTGTTAACAGCTTCTTCACCAAAACCCTGCGCAGCGGCTACCTGGACCAGGGCAACTTCGTTTCGCTGTCGCCCCGCGAATACTGGGTGCGCGGCATCGAAACGCGCTTCTCGCAAGGCCTCGCACTTGGCCAGAGCTGGCACGAACTGGGCATTGGCTACCGCTACATCAACGAGGCCGGCCACGAGCTGCGCTTCCGTGAACCGGTCAACGGCAACCTGCCGACCACCGCCAGCCGCAACGACCGCGATACCCGTGGCAGCACCGAAGCCCATGCCATCTACCTGGATGACCGCATCGACATCGGCCGCTGGACGGTTACTCCAGGTGTGCGCTACGAGATGATCGATTCGGCGCAGAACAACAATCTTAGCGGCCAGCGCTACCAGGGCAGCTACAACACCGCCCTGCCCGCGCTGAATGTGATGTACCACCTGACCGACCGCTGGAACCTCTATGCCAACACCGAAGGTTCGTTCGGCAGCGTGCAGTACAGCCAGATGCCCAACCGCGTGACCAGCGGTGAGGTGAAGCCTGAAAAAGCCCGCACCTGGGAAATCGGCACCCGCTACGACAACGGCGACCTGCAGGCCGAAATCGGCGCGTTCCTGATCAACTTCGATAACCAATATGAGAGCAACCAGACCAACGACTCGGTGATCGCCCGCGGCGAGACCCGCCACCAGGGCATCGAGACCAGCGTACGCTACGCACTCGATGGACTAAGCCCGGCGCTGGCAGGCGTTGATGTGCACGCCAGTTATGCCTTCGTTAACGCGACCATTCGCGAAGATGGGCCGAACAAAGGCAATCAGGTGCCGTTCTCGTCGCGCCACAAGGGCAACCTGGGCGTGGGGTATACCGACGGGCCGTGGCAGTTGAACCTGGATGCCAGCTTCCAGAGCAGCCAGTACGCGGACAATGCCAACACCAGCGCCGAAAGCGCCGACGGCAGCACCGGGCGCATCCCGGGCTACATGCTGGTCAGCAGCCGTGCCGGGTATGATTTCGGCCCCCAACTGTCGAACCTGAAGGTCGCGGTGGGGGTGAAGAACTTGTTCAACCGCGAGTACTACACGCGCTCGTTCGATGACAATAACAAGGGCAAGTACGTGGGTGAACCACGCACCTTGTTCGTGCAGACGTCGGTTGAGTTCTGATCGAATAGCGGGCCGCGTCGCGGCCCTTCAAATGGATTTGCTACAAGAAATTTATTTTCAAGAAGGGGTTGAATTCGTTCTGCGGTTGCCTGACCTTAGAGTCAAGAGGCGAAGCTTTTCCAAGGGCTTCAAGGGCCTAGGCACGCCTCCATGCGAGCAAGCTGAATAAGGATTGAATCATGCAAATCCAGGTCAACAGCAGCAACCATATCGAAGGCAACATCCGTCTCAACGAGTGGGTCCGCAGTACGCTGGAAGCCACACTCGAACGTTACGAGGAAGACCTCACCCGCATCGAGGTGCACCTGCGCGACGAGAACGGCGCCAAGCCCGGGCCGCATGACAAACGCTGCCAGATGGAGGCTCGCCCGAAAGGCCACCAACCGATTTCCGTGACCCACACCGCCACCTCGCTGGACCAGGCGGTCGACGGGGCTGCCAGCAAGCTGAACAATGCGCTGGAACACTTTTACGGCAAACTGCGCAGCAAGCGCGGCGTGCTGGAGCTGAGCGATCCCGACGCCTGATTCACCTGTGAACAACAACGCCCGGCCATGTGCCGGGCGTTTTCGTTTGTACTGATCAATGGCCTGAACAAACCTGGCAATTAGCGGGTCAACTCCTGCAATCAATCTTTGCAGAATATTGAACATGAACAATCCATTCGAGCAGATCAGCGCCGCCTTCGCCCCCGAGTACCGGGTCAACCTGAGCATCGAACGTTTGGACGGCAGCATCATGCTGACCCTTTCGGACGATGCTGGCGTGGTCGCCAAGCGCCTGATCAGCCAGGCCCAGCGCAACGACCCGGTGCGCCTGCAGCGAGTCATCGACAGCATTCGCCTGGGCCTGGCCATCGAGTTGGGGCAGAACCCCCTGCAGGTGCTGGCCGCGCTGACCCGTAAAACGGCCCCTGATGCTCGGCCGTTCACGGCAGTCGGCGTGGCCAACTGACGATCAGCCCAGGGAGCTCAACATCCGCCCGATTTCACGCTCCAAGGTCGAGAGGCGCAAACCCGCCACGCGGTGAGCGGGGTCGAAGGTGCCGGGGGCATGAAACATCCCAACCAGACCTTGGTCGTAGGTGGGTTCCTCCTTCCGCTTCAACCAGTGCAGAGACTCTTCGACCAGCGTGTTGCTACGCACCACCCTGTATTCGATGACATCGGCAACTTCGGTGAGATGCACCTTATCGGGGTCGAGGATCAGCGCTTTCTTGAGGTGGGCATGCACATTTTCGGCGGTAATGCTCATTGTTGTTCTCCTGAGGCGCCCGATAATCGTGACCCTATATCACGACGTTTATTGAGCGCCGGCGAGGATTCAACGCCTCGGCAGGCAGGCAACGGCACTAAATAGATAGCACCTCATTTGCCGTCTTCAACTTCCTTGCCATTGGCATCCAGCACCTTGGTCGACGGGTAGCGGTAGGAGGCATAACGCACCACCAGGATCGAGAATGCCAAAAGCAGGATGCCGCCGCACAGGTACAACAACCCTTCATCCGGCGCCTTGTGGTGCGAGACATCACCGATCAGCAGGCGTGTCAGCGCAGTGATCGCCACGTACAGGAGAAAGCGAATCGGCATGTGGTTGGTCTTGAAGTAGATGCCGACCATCGCCCCGAGCTCCAGGTAGATGAACAGTAGCAGGATGTCATCGACACTTATCCCGCCCTTGCCCAGCATGTCCAGGAAGGTCATCACTGCCGCATAGGCGGTGATCGCGCCAATGCCGAACAGGGCGAGGTAGTGGAATGCCTCGACACACAGATTGCCCAGCGAGTCGGCCGAGCCGTGCAGGCCCCTGCGCAATTTATCCGCCCATTTGATGTTCACGATTTCCAGCTCCCCGATACGACCTGAAGGATGATGCGTCACCGCTGTGACGTTTGTGCCATGCAGTTAAAGGGCCATGCCCCTGTCTTGGAAGGCGACCGATTGCCGCAAGGCACCTGTGAGCTAAGCTTTTTTGCGGCAAGGCTTGCACCTGAGGTGCGATGCCATTACTGTATGCGCATACAGTGATCTATCAACCAACCGCAAAAAGGCACAGAGGTGATGAATGGCCGTCGAAGTGGTGTACCGCAGCAGCCGCGACCCGGAGCGCTTGTTCATGGATAAGGCCGAAGCAGATCGTCACGACAAGATGCTCGAACTGGCCGAGCGCCTGGCCGAGGTGTTGCAGAAGGCGGTGCCTTCAATGAGCGAGCAACAGGTCGAGGAAGCGGGTATCTATATGGCCAAGAACCGTGACGTGTTCGCACGGGCGTTCAAGAGCCAACCGGATGCGTTGGCAGAATTGCTGGAAGGTGGCGCTGCAGAGTAAGTGCCACTGTGGGAGCGGCTTTAGCCGCGAATCGGTGGATGGCACCGGCTTCGCCGTTGTTCGCGGTTGAAGCCGCTCCCACTGTGATTGTGCCAGCTTCTAGAGCATGGGACAGGCAGTTGCCTTCACAGATCGGCGGTCAGTTGTTCATCCATATAGCAACCGCTCCGCCAGCATTTGCGCAACCCTTGCCGGCGAGCGCTTCTCGGCCTGGGCGTGGGCAAATACTTCGGTCAGCCGCTCCGGTATCCGCGCCAGTTGCCCGGTGATGGTGCTCAACTCTTCACCACGGTGTTTCATCGCCACGTAGATCAAACCACCGGCATTGATCACGTAATCCGGCGCGTAAAGAATCCCCCGTGACTCCAACTGGTCAGCCACCTGCAAGGTGGTCAGCTGGTTGTTGGCCGCGCCGGCTACCGCCGCACAGCGCAACTGCATCACCGTCTGGCCATTGAGCACCGGCCCCACACCGCACGGCGCGAAGATATCGCAGGGGGTGCTGATCAACGCGTCGTTGGTCACCGGGTGAGCATTGAACTGCTCGACCGCCAGCCGTACCCGCCCAGGGTCCAGGTCACTGACCAGCAGCTCGGCACCTGCCGCATAGAGTTGTTCGGCCAAGGCATATCCGACGTTGCCCAGGCCCTGTACCGCCACGCGCAAGCCTTTGAGGTCACTGTTACCCAAGCGGGCGAGACAAGTCGCTCGAATGCCGGCGAACACGCCCATGGCCGCATGTGGCGATGGGTCACCCGAGGCCGTGGTGCTGGTCACATGCGGCGTGCTCTGGGCAATGCAGTCCATGTCCAGGGTCGAGGTGCCGCTGTCCACGGCGATGATGAAGCGCCCCTGCAGGGTGTCGATGAAGCGGCCAAACGCCTCGAACAGCGCCGCGCGGTTTTCTACATGCGGGTTGCGCATGATCACCGCCTTGCCACCGCCCAACGCCAACCCGGCCAGGGCCGCCTTGTAGCTCATCCCTTGAGCCAAGCGAATGGCATCGGCCATGGCGCTTTCATCGTCGGCATAGGGCAGGTAGCGACAACCACCCAATGCCGGCCCTCGGATCTCGCTGTGAATAGCCACCACAGCCTTGAGGCCCGTTTTTGGATCGGTGAACAGGTGCAGCGACTGGGTGCGGGTGCTTTGCATCAGCGCGAACATCGGCGGGCTCCCCTGCGAGGTGCTTTCTCTAGTATAGGCATCGGCTTACACAGCACCGGGCAACCGGACCACTGGACGAATCACGGCGCCACAGCTATTACTCAAGCATGTGGAGATACCCCGATGAACCCACGCCAAGCCTGCCTGGCCTGCCTGGAACGCGAGCCGGTCGCCCTGCTGGAAGCTACCTTGTGGATAGCCGTAGAGCACGATCGGAAAGTCGAGCCCGCTGCCAGCCTTGTCATCTTGCAGCACTTGTACGCTGAGATCAGTGCCAGCCTGCCCATGCTACCCGTGGGCGAACTGGCCCAGCCCCTGCTTCGCCAATTGAACACGCTGGGTTTCCAGCAGGATGAATATCATCCCCTGCGCCCGCAGGCGGCACTGATGGACAAAGTGCTGCAACGCCGACGCGGCCAGCCGCTTGCACTGGCGATCATGACCCTGGAACTGGCTCGGTGCCTCTCCATTCCACTGGAAGGGGTGGCGTTTCCTGGCCATTTCTTGCTGCGGGTGCCCGGCGCCGATCACCTGCTCGACCCTTGCGGCGGCCGGCGCTTGTACCCCAATGATTGCCGCGAGCTGCTCGCTCGCCAGTTTGGCCCACATGTGCCGCTTACCGCCGAGCACCTGCGCACGGCCACGCCAACGCAAATGCTGCAGCGCCTGTCGCGCAACCTGCGCCAGTTGCACATCAGCAACGACAACCACCTGGCTGCGCTGATCGATGCCGAGCGGGTCATGCAGTTGGGTCCGGTGCAGGTCAGCGACTACACGACCCGCGCATCGCTCTATCAACACCTGGATTGCCCACAGGCCGAACGCTTCGACCTGGAACATGCCTTGCTGCTGACCGACGACCCGGTGCAGCGCCTGAAGCTGTCTGAACGGATTGGCAAGCTACCGCTGGCCAACCGTTCGATTCACTGAGCCGGGGTATCCGCCTGGCAGG
The DNA here is from genome assembly GCF_055584805.1 of Pseudomonas sp. NPDC090752. Taxonomy (NCBI): domain Bacteria; kingdom Pseudomonadati; phylum Pseudomonadota; class Gammaproteobacteria; order Pseudomonadales; family Pseudomonadaceae; genus Pseudomonas; species Pseudomonas sp. NPDC090752. The sequence continues at coordinate 266,813 of NZ_JBVJLI010000007.1, forward strand.
CGGGGTGCGCCTTGGCGAATGCCGGATGCCCAGCGGCCAACTGCGCCACCCGTTGGATACGCGGATAGCTGCCAAGCTCGATGTTGAAACGCTCGGCCGCATACAGCTGGGGGATTAGGTAAACATCCGCCAAACCCGGATCCTCGCCAAAGCAATAGCCCTCATCACCGATCAGTTGCTCCACGGCTGCCAGCCCCTGGCCGACCCAGTGAGCGATCCACTGATTGACCTGTGCCTCGTCGTGGCCCAACTGCCGTAGCTGGTTGAGCACGCTGACGTTGTGCAACGGATGGATATCGCAACCGATGATGGCCGCCACGCCGCGCACCTTGGCCCTTGCCGCAGCGCCGGCCGGCAATAGGGCAGGCTGTGGATAGGCCTCTTCCAGGTACTCGATGATCGCCGGTGACTGCACCAGCAACGTGCCCTCATCGATGCGCAGGACTGGCACCCGGCCCTGCGGGTTGACCTCGACATAGTCAGCGGCACGTTGCTCGCCCTTGAGCAGGTTGACCGGCAGGGCCTGGTAATCCAGGCCCTTGAGCGCCAAGGCAATACGTACACGGTACGAGGAAGTGGAACGGTAATAGGTGTACAGCTCCATGGCCGGGCTCCCTCAGTTGGCGGCGATGATCTTGCCGCGGCATTCACCGAAGCCGATGCTGGCCACGCCATTGCGCTGGCAACGGGCACGCAGGATGATCTCGTCGCCATCTTCAAGGAACTTGCGCACCTCGCCACTGGCCAGTTCCACCGGCTGCTTGCCGCCCTCGGTGATCTCCAGCAGGCTGCCGTAGGAATCAGGCGTGGCGCCGGACAGCGTGCCCGAGCCGAACAGGTCGCCTGGCTGCAACTGGCAACCGTTGACGCTGTGGTGGGTGATCAACTGCGCCACGGTCCAGTACATGTTCAGGGTGTTGCTCAGCGCCAGACGATGGGCAGGCAGGCCCTGCTCACGCATGCGCTCGGTGAGCAGCAGCACTTCCAGTTCGATATCGAAAGCGCCATTGGCCTGGTCGCGCGCATCCGACAGATACGCCAAGGGTTGCGGGTCTCCCTCGGGGCGCGCTGGCTGGGCGCAGCGGAACGGCTCCAGCGCTTCGGCAGTGACTACCCAGGGCGACAGTGTGGTGATGAAACTCTTCGACAGGAACGGCCCCAGGGGCTGGTACTCCCAGGCCTGGATATCGCGCGCCGACCAGTCGTTGAGCAGGCACAGGCCCGCCAGGTGTTGGTCAGCTTCGGCGATCGGAATCGCCTGGCCCATGTCATTGCCCTGGGCGATCCAGATGCCCAGCTCAAGTTCGTAATCCAACCGCGCGCAGGGCCCGAAGCTAGGTTCAGAATGGCCGGCCGGGAGGGTCTGACCTTTGGGACGGCGGACATCGGTGCCCGACGCACGCAAGGTCGAGGCGCGGCCGTGGTAGCCGATCGGCACGTACTTGTAATTGGGCAGCAGCGGGTTGTCGGGGCGAAACAGCTTGCCGACGTTGGTGGCGTGCTGAATGCCTACGTAGAAATCGGTGTAGTCGCCAACTTTGGCCGGCAGGTGCAGTTGGCAATCACTGGCCGGATACAACGCGGCCTTGAGTGCAGCCTGGTGCTCACTGTGTTCGCCCAGCAGCGCCAGCAACCGCTCCCGCAGGGCCACGCGAGCATTGCGACCGAGGGCGAAGAAGGCATTCAGTGCGCCACCACGGGTGGCTTCCACGGCGGTCCTGGCTTGATCCTCGAACAACCCGGTGGCCAGCACGGCCTCCAGGTCGAGAATCGCATCGCCAATAGCGACGCCGCAGCGCAGCGCTTCACCCTGGCGGCTGAAGATGCCCAGCGGCAGGTTCTGCAGCGGGAAGTCGCGGTGCCCATTGGCAGTTTCGACCCAACTACGGGCAATGGCGGACAGGCTCATGGGTTATCTCCGGTTCGGGTTGAAGGTGCTCGGCAAGGTGGCCCAGCAACTGTCGTAGTCGGCCTGCAATTGCGGGCACTCAAGGGCCTTCTGGCTCGGACGAAGTACCTGGCTGGTCTCGAACATGAAGGCCATGGTGTTGTCGATCTTGTGCGGCGCCAGGTCGGCGGCAATGGCTTTTTCGCAGGTTTCGGCATCGGGCCCGTGGGCGCTCATCACTCCGTGCAGCGAGGCGCCGCCCGGCAGGAAACCTTCGGCCTTGGCATCGTAGGCACCGCTGATCAGGCCCATGAATTCGTTCATCAGGTTGCGGTGGAACCACGGAGGCCGGAAGGTGTTTTCGGCCACCATCCAGCGCGGTGGGAAGATCACAAAGTCCATGTTGGCGAGGCCATGCACGCTGGTCGGCGAGGTCAGCACGGTGAAGATCGACGGGTCTGGGTGATCGAAGCTGACTGTGCCAATGGTATTGAAGCGACGCAGGTCATATTTGTAGGGCACGTTGCTGCCGTGCCAGGCGACCACGTCCAGTGGCGAATGTTGCAGCTCACAGGACCAGTGTTCGCCGAGGAACTTTTGCACCAGTTGAACCGGGCCATCGGACGCTTCGTAATGCGCCACTGGCGTCAGGAAGTCACGCGGGTTGGCCAAACCGTTGCTGCCGATTGGGCCGAGGTCGGGCAGGCGCAGCGGTGCGCCGTGGTTCTCGGCGATGTAGCCACGGGCCTGGCCATCGAGCAATTCGACGCGGAACTTCATGCCGCGCGGGATCACCGCAATTTCCAGCGGCTCGACCTCCATCACCCCCAGCTCGGTGGCGATGCGCAGGCGACCCTGCTCCGGCACCAGCAGCAGCTCGCCATCGGCATTGAAGAATACCCGCTCCATCGAGCGGTTGGCGCAATAGATGTAGATGCTGACGCCTGCCGGCTTTTCCGCTGCCGAGTTGGCCACCATCGGCAGCCAGCCTTCGACAAAGTCGGTCGGTTCGGTGGGGAATGGTTGCGGGCTCCAGCGCAGGCGATTGGGCGTAACAGCACCCAGCGGCCCGCACAGCGGCTGGCGCACCAGCCGCTCGAAGCGCGGGTGCAGGGCCGACGGGCGGATGCGATACAGCCAGGTACGGCGAAGCTCGCTGCGCGTCATGGTGAACGCCGTGCCCGACAGCAGCTCGGCATACAGCCCATAGGGAGCCTTCTGCGGTGAGTTCTGCCCAACGGGCAGCGCCCCAGACAATGCTTCGCTGGCGAATTCGTTACCGAAGCCGCTCAGGTATTGAAGGTCGGGCGACGCGTCGCGGTTCATCGATGCCTCCGGATTTTGTTTTTATCGTAATCAGATTACGAATAACGTAATTTGCTCCGAGCAAGGCGTCAAGCTATAAAGGCGCGACTCGAAAAATCCGGAAACGTCCTACCCATGGCCAAAGCCAGCTCCCCCACCGACACCGGCAAGCAGAAGGTCCGCTCGGCGGAAGTCGGCACCGATATCCTCAAGGCCCTAGCCGAACTGTCGCCATCCACTTCGCTGTCGCGTCTGGCCGAACATGTGCAAATGCCGGCGAGCAAGGTGCACCGATACTTGCAGGCGCTGATCGCCAGTGGTTTTGCCGAGCAGGATGCGGCCACCAACCACTACGGGCTGGGGCGTGAGGCACTGCGGGTGGGGTTGGCGGCACTTGGCAGCATCGATGTGCTCAAAGTCGCGGCGCTGCCGCTGTCGCAACTGCGCGACGCGCTGAACGAGAGCTGCTTCATTGCCGTGTGGGGCAATCAGGGTGCGACGGTGGTGAGCATCGAGCCTGCCGTGCGTGCCGTCACGGTGGTGACCCAGATCGGTTCAGTCCTGCCGCTGCTCAGCTCGTCCACCGGGCTGGTGTTCGCCGCCTACCTGCCCGAACGTGAAACCCTTGAGCTGCGTGACAAGGAACTGAACGTGTTGCAGCACAGCGCCAGTGACTACGACACGTTGCTGGCCGGCATCCGCGAGCAGGGTTTGCACCATGTCCATGGTTTGCTGATGCCAGGGGTGGATGCGCTGTCGGCGCCGGTGTTCAATGCGATGGGGCAGATTGCTGCAGTGATGACCGTGGTGGGGCCGACATCGATCTTCCATGCCGATGAACATGGTCCAGCGGCGCAGCGCCTGCAGGCAGCGGCGCGGGACACCAGCTGGCGCATGGGCTACTCGCCAGCGCCCTGAAACGGCACTGCGGCACTGTTGCCCCAAGCGTAAAGGTGAATGTCACAAGCGGCTATTTTTCCCACGGGATCAAGCGCTTATTCTTAACCCACTGGCCGGCATGAAGGGCAACTACCCCCCCGCCCCTCAGGCCCGCGAGGTTCACCGACGTTGATTTTGAAGCTCCTTGATCTAACGTCTCGATTGGCCGCTGCGTTTTGCAGCGGCCTTTTTTATTGCCCGTGCAACGTCATCCCAGCGGATACTTCTGCAGGTTCGCCATCATCTGCTGCAACGCCTGCAAGCTGTCTTGCGGATGGACCGCCTCGGCAAAATCACCAATCTGCGCCCAGCTCTGCGCCACCTGTTCCGGCGTGAACCCTTCGCGCGGGTCGAAGCCGACACCCAGGCTGCGCTCCCAGCGCACCTTGCCAACCCAGCCGCCGCCCACCTCGAACAGCTGGCCGCTGTCCTCGCACTGTTCGCTGCCCAGGTAAACCACCAGCGGGCTGACCAGCTCCGGCTTGAGGCGCTCGAACACTTGCGGCGGAATCAGACCCTCGGTCATGCGTGTGCCGCCCGTTGGCGCAATCGCATTGACCAGCACACCGTGCTTGCGCCCTTCGATGGCCAGGGTGCGTGTCAAACCATACAAGCCCAACTTGGCCATGCCATAGTTGGCCTGGCCGAAGTTGCCGTATATGCCAGAGGTCGACGCGGTAAAGATCACCCTTCCCCAATTCTGCTCGCGCAAGTGCGGCCAGGCTGCACGCGTGGCTTTGTAGGCGCCCTCGACGTGGACCTGATAGACCTGATCCCAATCACTGTCTTCCATCTTGAGGAATGACTTGTCGCGCAGGATGCCGGCATTGTTCACCAGCACATCGACCCGGCCAAAACTGTCCAGCGCTTGTTCAACGATGCGTGCACCATTGCTGACCGAATCGTGATTGGCGACCGCCGTGCCACCTGCGGCGCGGATTTCGTCCACTACCCGATCGGCCGCCGAAGCGCTCGCGCCTTCACCTTGGGTGGTACCGCCAAGGTCATTGACCACCACCTTGGCGCCACGCGCGGCGAACAGCAGCGCATGGGCGCGGCCCAGGCCACCACCGGCCCCCGTGATGATCACCACACGGTCTTGCAGACTTACCGGCTCGCTCATGCTCATGGCTCCAGGTCAGGTTGAATGTGTCGAGTGTCCGCCAGCCCCTGCCGGCGGACAATGGAGTTCACTCAGGCTGAATGCCAGGCGATAACGCTGAACGATGTCACCCGTTCAGGACCAGGCCACCTTTTGCGGCAGGTAGCTCAGCGGTTGTTCACGAAAGGCCAGGTAGTGGCGCAACACCTGCACCGGCGCTTCGGTGTGCGGGTAATGGCCAATGCCTTGCAGTTGCACGGTGTCGGGGTTGGGCACAAGTTGCCGATAGCGCTCTACCATGTGCGCGCCCGAAAGCGGATCGACCACGCCATTGATGAAGCGTAGCGGTACGCTCTCGCGCTGCAGTGCGCCGACCCAACGCTCACGATGCAGCCTGCGCTCGGTCACAAAACCGACCAGTTTGTGCAGGATGCGCGTGCCACCGTTGGCCGCAATCAGACTCCAGAAGTCATCCAGCGCACTCTCGCTGGGGTGTGTGCACGGTCCGTAAACCTGCGTGACATTTCGCACCAGATCATCGCGCCCGAAAGACCGCGCCACCAACCAGCCCAAGCGGCTAAGCAGCAGCTTCTGCACAAGCAATACCCGGCAGCTTTCAGCAATCAAACCGCTGTTGAGGAATACGCAACTGGCGATTTCTGCGCGCTGCTCGTGGTGTCGCGCCAGCAGTTCCTGGGCCACGCTGCCACCGTAATCGTGCGCCAGCAGGTGCACGGGCTGGCTGACCTGCAAGTGGGCAAGCAGCGCCTGCTGCAGGTCAGCCTGCTCCAGCAAACTGTAAGTGTGGTTGAGCGGTTTGGCCGAATCGCCGAAGCCGAGCATGTCGCAAGCGATTAGCCGAAAGCGTTGAGCCAGAGGCGTCCAGAGGTAATGCCAATCCCAACTGGCGGTTGGGAATCCATGCAGAAGCAGCAGGGGCTCTCCTTGCCCTGCGGTCCAGTAGCGAATGCTCTGGCCCCGGAATGTGAAACTCTGACTCCGGGTACGCCAGACGCACAATGGTATCTCGGCCAAAGGCATCAGAGTCGTCCCGGTAGTGAGGGGGTATTGGAGGAATAGGGCAAGGCTGCGGTCATTGCATGTCACCTCGGCACATACATGTGCTCTCTATGTCGAGGCTGAGTCTAGTCAGGCGCAATGCCGGTGAAACTTGCGTTGCCAGCCAGCTTGATGACCGAGCGAGTCAGTGGCACGAACGGTCACTCTGCTGGCTCGCCTCAGGCCTTCAAGGCCTGGGCAAACGCTGCCAGCCAAGGCTCGGCATCGGTCTCTGGGGTGACCGTTTCGCTGGCATCGAGCTTGAGCATCGGCTGAACTTCTCGCACGCCAAGCTCGGCGAACAGCTCACGCATCTGCTCACCGCCACCGCAGTAGGTATCGCCATAACTGGAATCGCCCAGGGCGATCACCGCCCCCGGCAGACCGCGCCAGGCGGCAGGCAATGTGTCGCGAATTGCACTGTACAGCGGCATGAGGTTATCCGGCAGCTCGCCCATGCCAGTGGTCGAAGTCACTGCCAGCAACGCTTCAGGGGCAAAACCTTCGAGGTCCTGCTGAGTGGCGCGTGCCGCGTGCCAGGCCTCGAAGCCTGCAGCCTTGAGCAGGGATTCGGCATGGCGGGCGACTTCTTCGGCGGTGCCGTACACCGAGCCGGAAATAATGGCGACTTTCATCGGGAAGTGGATTCCGAAACTGAGTGAAAACGTAGGATACTAGCATTCAACGGTGGCACAAGGCCGCACCTACCAAAGTCCCCCTCTGTGAAAGGCCAGGGCATGATCAACGCGCAATTGCTGCAATCCATGGTCGACGCGTCCAACGACGGGATCGTCGTTGCCGAACAGGAGGGTGAAGACACCATCCTGATCTACGTGAACGCTGCGTTCGAACGCCTGACCGGCTTCAGCCGTGATGAGATCCTTTACCAGGACTGCCGCTTCCTGCAGGCCGATGACCGCGACCAGCTCGGCCGCGCACGTATCCGCAAGGCCCTGAGCGAGGGCCGCCCGTGCCGCGAAGTGCTGCGCAACTACCGCAAGGACGGCAGTGCATTCTGGAACGAGCTGTCAATCACCCCGGTGAGGAGCGATGCCGACCAGCGCACCTATTTCATCGGTATCCAGAAGGACGTCAGCCGTCAGGTCGAGCTGGAACGTGAACTGGCAGAATTGAACGCTCGTCGAAATTCTGACGAACACCTCTGAACCAAGCGCCTACGGCACGGTCAATCCCGTTGAAGAAATCGTCACCACCGAGTTCGATCATGCACGCCGATGCGCTTTTGACCCAGGACGAGCTGGATTTCATCCAGGACATGCAGCATTCCCCGCAATTGAACCTGGCCGACCCCGTGTCGAGCCTACGGGTCAATGGCGACCATCGCATCCAGTCCTTGTTGACCCGCCTGGTCGCCAACGAGCAGGTGACCTTGCAGGCACAGTTCAACAATCAGCAAATCAGTTTCCCGTTGCAGCTGGTGGAAGACGAATTCCACGCCGTACACCTGCAGATCGGCTCGCCGGAAATCTACGAAGACGGCCCGATGTTGCGCCCCTGGCGCCTGTCGATGGACCAGCCAAGCGCGTTGCTCGATGCACGGGGCAAGGTCAGTGGACTGTTCGTGCGCGATATTTCGTTCAAAGGTGCGCTGCTGGAAGTCCGCGGCCTGCCGGAAGCGCCCACGCGTTTCGACCTGCGCTTCGCGCCAGCGGGAATCCCGCCAATTAGCCTTCACGGCAGGCTACGCCGGCGTATCGGGCCGGACCTTGCGGCCTACGACCTCAGCCGCAGCGCAGACGAAGAAATCGAACGGCTGCGTGAATACATCCTTCAAGCCCATCGCCAGGCCCACCCGGAGCTGCACGCTCAGGTATCGAGCTGACCGGCGAGGTATTGCCGCAACCGCAACCGCATCACGGCACCCTCCGCGCCGAGACAGGCTACCGGACTGCCCGCCAGACGCTCCTGGGCCATCTCCGCGGCCTCGCCGGCCAGAAGCAACGGGCACTCCAGCGCCACGGCCAGACGGCTCAAACGTTTGCCCAGTTCGGCAGTGGGGAGGTGATTGGAGAACAGCACCACGGCATCCGGCCTGAGCCTGCTACAGACCACCGCCAGTTCATCCAGCGGCTGTCCGGGCATCAACAAGGTTACCCCGACATCGTCGCTGCACAGCAGCAGGCCGGTAACCAACAATTCCAACTCGAAGCACTGCCCGGGCAAGGGCGCCAGCAGCACACTGCGGGTGCGCCCGCCACGAGCCAGTTGCAGGCGTGAGAACACTCGGGCCCGCAGAAACTGATCGAGGAACAGCCATTCACTGGCCTGGCCGAACGCCCCCTGCCCCGCCGCCAGGTCATGCCAGACAGGCATGAACACCTCAGTGAACACCTGGTCCTGGCTGACGGCGGCGAACACCTGGTCGAACAGCCGGCCCAGGCTGGCGATATCGAAGCGTTGCACCGCCTCGCGCACTTGCGCTTGCCAGCTGGCAGCGCAATCGCCCGCAAGCGTGTCCTGCACTTGGGCCTGGCCGCGGGCCAGGATGCTGCCGACCTTGCTCACTGCAACGCCGCGCTCGAGCCAACCGAGGATGCGACGGATATCGTCGATATCCGCCTGCGAGTACAGCCGGTGGCCGCTGTCGGTGCGGGTAGGCAGGATCAGCCCATAACGCCGCTCCCAGGCACGCAAGGTAACGGCATTGACGCCGGTGAGCCGGGAAACTTCACGGATCGGAAAAAGGTCCTGGTGTTCCAGCCCTGCCTCGGCTTGAGCAGTACGTCCCTGTTTGTTCATCTGCACTGAGTAACCTGTGCGCGGTAATTGAATGCGCATTCTACTACGACGGGATACGTCAAAGGTTAGCAACCATTTACCACTAGATATTGGCCAATCACCGCACCTACGCGATAATTCGCGTCCGATTCTTGCATGAATGCCTACGTTGCCCATCACCCCGGGTTACGCAGTCAAGGGGCAGGCTATCCGCCAGCCCCGCCGCCAGGAGATACACGATGTCTACCCCACCCGTCACCCTGATGGTGTCGCGCCGCGCCGCCCATGGCCGTTACCAGGACCTGCTGGCCTGGCTGCACGAAGGCGAACAGCTCGCCACCGACTTCCCTGGCTACCTTGGCTCGGGCATCCTCGCCCCACCCTGCGCTGGCGATGAATTCCAGATCATCTTCCGTTTCAGCGACGAACCCACCCTGCAAGCGTGGGAACATTCCGCCTCGCGCCGGGCCTGGCTGCAGCGCGGCAACGGCCTGTTCGAACGCCCCAAAGAGAGGCGCGTGAGCGGCATAGATGATTGGTTCGGCGCCAATACGGTGCAAAAACCGCCGCGTTGGAAGCAGGCTGTCGCGATCTGGCTAGCATTCTTCCCGGTATCACTGCTGTTCAATGTTGTTTTCGGCCATTGGCTGGCCGGCCTGGACTTGGTGCTGCGGGTGATGCTCAGCACCCTTGCCCTGACGCCGCTGATGGTCTACCTGTTCATACCCCTCTCGACCCGCCTGCTAGCCAGCTGGCTGCACGCCTCGCCACCAACTGGCACGGCACTGCGCGGCCGTTGAGAGCAGGCCATACAAGAGGGAATCAGTTCGGGTATGCTGGACGGCAACGACAGGAAAGACAAGTTGACCGCCCGCACATGAATAGCCCAATTCTCGTTACCGGAGCCAGCCAGCGCGTCGGGCTGGCCTTGGCCCTTGAACTGGCAGAGGCCGGCCATAATGTGGTCAGTGCCAGCCGCAGTGTTCAGCCGCAGTCCGCGCATCCGAACATCGTGCACTTCCAGGCCGACCTGTGCCAGGCGAGCGACCGCCAGGCACTGATCGATCATCTTCAGCAGCACTACGACGGGCTGCGCGCGATCATCCACAACGCCTCGCTGTGGCTGGACGATGGCCTGGACAACCTCGAGACCATGTTCCGCCTGCACATCGAAGCGCCGTACCACTTGAACCTGGCCCTGGGCGATCTACTGGCCAAGGTCGACAAGGCCGACATCATCCACATCTGTGACGAAACCTCTTCACGGGGCAGCAAGAGCCATATCGGCTATGCCGCGACCAAGGCCGCGCTGCAGAACATGGTGCTGTCGTTCGCCGAAAAATACGCGCCCAAGGTGCACGTCAACGGTATCCTGCCTGGGCTGCTGATCCTCAAGGAAGGGGGTGACGACGCCTACCGCCAGCAGACCCTGCAAAAGGCCCTGCTGCCATTCGAACCCGGCGCCGGGCCACTGATCGAGACGGTCAAGTACCTCCTTGCCAGCCAGTACAGCACCGGCAGCCAGGTGGTCATCAACGGTGGCCGTCACCTGAAGAATCGCATGACCTGAGAGAAACCCATGACGCCCCAACAACAGCTCGAACTCGAAGCCGCCGCCTTCCGGCGCCTGGTCGACCATCTGCAGAAGCGCACCGATGTGCAGAACATCGACCTGATGAACCTCTCCGGTTTCTGCCGCAACTGCCTGTCCAAGTGGTACAAGGCCGCGGCCGACGAGCGTCAGGTCGACATCAGCCTGGATGACGCCCGTGAATCGGTGTATGGCATGCCCTACGCCGAGTGGAAAGCCCAGTACCAGAAAGAAGCCAGTGCCGACCAGCAGGCGGCATTTGAAAAAGGAAAACCTCGTGACTGATCTGAATACTCTGCGTGCCAGCTTGGCCAGCGGCGAACACGCCTTTGCCGACACCCTGGCGTTCATTACCGGCAACTACAGCTACCAGCCCCAAGCCTTCAACAATGGCGGCGTGGAAAATGCCGCCGGGCAGAACGAAGGCTCGTGCAAGACCCTGGGCCTGGCCCTGCTGGAAGGTTTGAGCGATCAGGAGGCCCTGCTGGCCTTCGGCGAGCACTACCGCGATGTGCTGGCTACGCCAGAAGGCACTGACCATGGCAACATCCGCGCGCTGATCAAGCATGGGCTGGCGGGCGTGAAGTTCACCGCGCAGCCGCTTTCGCGCAACGCCTGATGCCAACAGGCCGGGCCGGCACCATCAGCTGATGATCTGTCCCGGCCCGTCTGCCACCAACTTGCCGCGTTGCAACCACTGCAGCGCAAGCGGCCACAAGCTGTCGCGGAACCGATCATGGAAGAACGCGAAGTGGCCAATTTCCTCGACCGAGATATCCACAGGCGCGATCCGCAGATGCCGACGCTCGGCACCCTGCACATAAGCTAGCAATCGCTCGGTAGCTTCCACCGTGCCAAACGGGTCATCGGTCAGGCTGATCGCCAGCGTTGCAGCCTGCACCGTTGCAAACGGCACCCACTCCAGGCTTTGCCCGCTGGGCCTGTGCTCATAGCGTGGAGTACGGGCAGTCCAGTCCTGCACCACGCCTGCCGGCGTGTCTTCCATCCAGCCCAGGCGCTTGCCGGGGAAGTAGCCGAATGCACGGGTCAGCAACGGCATCACCACATGCCATTTGCCAAACAGCCGCCAACGCTGATCGGCCGCGTAATCGCGCCAGTAGGCGAACTGCGCGCCCACCATCACTAACCGCCGGACCTGCCCCGCTGAAGGCGCCAGCCCTACGGCGCAACCGCCAAAGCTGTGCCCGACGACATCCACCGTTTGGCCAGGAAACGCCTGCGCGGCGTGTGCGAGCATGGCCTCGAAATCCAGCCGGCCCCAGTCGCTCCACGAGGCCTGGAACCCACGCAAGGACGGTGGCCGGGATTCGCCGATGCCACGGTAGTCGTAGGTAAGGACGTCGCAGCCTTGGGCGAACAAGTAGTCGGCAAAGCGGGCGTAGTAACGGCAGCGCACGGACGTGGCAGCGTTGATGATCACCAGCGGGCGCTGGGGGTTGGCCTGGGCGTGGCGCCAGCAGAAACCACCGAGGCTGTAACCGTCGGCTGCGGTCTGGCGAAAGGGCGTGGCCGGTTGGGCGAGGCTGCTCATGGCGCGCTTCCTGTTGTTATGCGCCAACGCTAGCAAAAAATCTTGTGTCTGTACTGGCCTCTTCGCGGGCGGTCCGACGCCTCGGCAAGCCCGCTCCCACAGGTACTCCACTGTGGGAGCGGGCTTGCCGAGGCGTCGGACCGCCCGCGAAGGGGGCAGCCCAGATTCAGCTTATACCTCGATGCAGTCGAACTTCACATCGGTCGCCACGTCTTCGTCGTAGTTGACGTCAGCGCGCTCGAAGCCGAACAGGTTGAGGAACTGCTTCTTGTAACCGGCGTAGTCGGTCAGTTCGAACAGGTTCTCGGTGGTCACCTGCGGCCACATGGCCTTGCAGGCGTCCTGCACGTCGTCGCGCAGTTCCCAGTCGTCCAGGCGCAGGCGGCCCTTCTCGTCCAGCTCCGCCGGCGCGCCGTCGGCACGGTACATGCGGTCACGGAACATGCGGTCCAGCTGATCCTGAGTACCTTCGTGAACGCCCTTCTCCTGCATGATCTTGAAGACCATCGACAGGTACAGCGGCATGACCGGAATGGCCGAGCTGGCCTGGGTGACCACCGACTTGAGCACGGCTACGTTGGCGCTGCCGCCGACTTTCTTGGCCAGGCGCTCGGCCGTTTCGTCCAGGTCCTGCTTGGCCTTGCCCAGGGCGCCGTGCCAGTAGATCGGCCAGGTGATCTCGGTGCCGATGTAGCTGAAGGCAACGGTACGGGCCTGTGGCGCGAGCACACCAGCGGCGTTCAGGGCATCGATCCACAGTTCCCAGTCCTGGCCGCCCATGACGGTGACGGTGTCGGCGATTTCCTGCTCGGTGGCCGGCTCGATGCTGGCCTCGATGATGGTGTCCTTGTTGGTGTCGATGGCGGTCGACTTGTACGGCTGGCCGATCGGCTTGAGTGCGGAACGGATCACTTCACCGGTCTGCGGCAGCTTGCGCACCGGCGAGGCCAGGGAGTAGATGACCAGGTCGACCTGGCCGCCCATTTCGTTCTTGATCAGCTCGATGACCTTGGCGCGGGCTTCGTCGGAGAAGGCGTCACCATTGATCGACTTGCTGTACAGGCCCTCGGCCTTGGCGAACTTGTCGAAAGCAGCCGCGTTGTACCAGCCGGCGGTACCGGGTTTGGTCTCAGTGCCTGGTTTTTCGAAGAACACGCCCAGGGTGTCGGCCTTGAAGCCGAAGGCCGCGGTGATGCGCGCTGCCAGGCCGTAGCCGCTGGATGCGCCGATGACCAGGACCTTCTTCGGGCCATCCTCGCGCACGCCCAGCTTGCGGGTGGCTTCGATCTGGTCACGGACGTTGAGCTCGCAGCCCTTCGGGTGAGTCGTGGTGCAGATGAAACCGCGAACCTTAGGATGAATGATGGCCAATGTCTGTACCTCGTCAGGTTTATGCAGGGAAGCGCCGCCCTGGGCGATTCCGTTTGATCAGAGGGTGAGACTACCCCCGCAGGTTATCCGACACATATTACGGGGTGTTTGAGGGGATGCAAAACGGCGCTTGCTCCGCCAGCTGGCTTTGCAGCCACTGCAGAAAGCGCCGCGCCAAGGGATCGTCCTGGCTATCGCGATGCACCAGGCAGGCCCATGCTGGCCCACGCACGCGCTGCGCCGAGAGCGCCTGCAAGCGCCCCTCCTGCACCGCACGCTGGGCCAGCAACTGGCTGACCAGGGCGATACCCAGCCCTTCACTGGCGGCATCCAGCAACAAACCGGGGTCGGAGAAGTTCAGCCCCTTGCCCTGCTGCCCGACATTTTCGCCACCCTCCAGCTGCCAGTGGCTCCAGTCCATTTCCCGTTCACCGTGCAAGGTGGTGCGTGCAGCCGAAGACACCAGCGAGGGGTGGCAAGCCGGATACAACCTATCCTGATGCAACATGCTGAAACTGCATTCGGCCTGCGCACTCAGGTCGTCGCGGATGGCCAGGTCGATGGTCTCGGTGGCCATGTCCGGCACTTCGAAACTGGTGAACAGCCACAAGTCCACCTCCGGGCAGCGCTGATGAAAATCAGCGAGCCGCGGCAGTAGCCAGTGCCGGGCGAAGGCCGGGCTGGTGTTGACCACCAGTTGGTTGGGCTTGCGGTATTGCTCCAGTCGGCGAATACCCACGGCCAGGTGCTGCAGCAGCGACTGGGTGGTGCTGAGCAGGTCATGCCCGGCATCGGTGAGGCTCACGCTGCGGCCGGCACGGTGGAACAACGGCTGTTCCAGGTAGGACTCCAGGCTGCGAATCTGTTGGCTGATGGCGGACTGGGTGAGGTTGAGCGCCTCGGCAGCCTTGTGAAAACTGCCGAGCCGCGCAGCCGCTTCGAAGCCTCTGAGCGCATTGAGGGGTGGCCACTGTTTGAGCATGATCGATAAGCCCTGCTGATCAGATATGCACTAAATCTATCGTTTGCCGCGCCCACTTCATAGCCATAGCATTGACACCAACACCCGCGACGGCGGGCTTCGTTGATAAAAATCCTTAATAGATCGGAGTTCTCTATGCACCTGTCCCTCGACAGCGGCTGGCGCATGCCCGCCGAATGGGCCCGCCACGCTGCCACCTGGATGATCTGGCCACACAATCAAGCCCTCTGGGAAAACGGCTGGAACGTCAACCTGGCCGACGTGCAACGCGACTATGCTCGCGTCGCCGCCGCCATCGCCCGCTTCGAGCCGGTGAAAATGGTCGTTGATCCCTCTGCACTGGAAAGCGCTCGCGCCCTGTGCGGTGCCAACATCGAGCTGATCGCGCTGGCCGTTGACGACAGCTGGTGCCGTGACAGCGGACCCAGCTTCCTCTGCCATCCACAACATGGCCTCGCCGGGCTGAGCTGGCGCTTCAATGCCTGGGGCGGCAAGTCCCAGCATGGCCACGACCGCAGTCTGGGCCGACGCATGCTCGACCACCTGGGCCTGGACGGTTTCAGTACACCCTTGTGCAACGAAGGCGGTGCGATCCATGTGGATGGCGAAGGCACGCTGATCACTACCGAATCGGTACTGCTCAACCCCAACCGCAACCCCGGCATCAGCAAGGCCGATTTCGAGCAATGCTTCGCCCGCTTCCTGGGCGTCAACAAGACCATCTGGCTGCCGGGCGACCCGCAGTACGTGACCGGCGACATGACCGACGGCCACGTCGATGGCGTGTGCGCCTTTGCCCGCCCCGGCGTGCTGCTGGTCGATGCCACCCATGACCAGGGGTCGGTCTATGCCGAAGTGGTGCGCGAAAACCGCCGCGCCTTGGCGCTGGCCACCGACGCCCAGGGCCGGCATTTCGAACTGCTCGACCTGTACGAGGCCAGCGCCGCGGTCGATCAGGACGCCGAAGTATTCTGCGCGTCCTACACCAACTTCTACATCGCCAACGGCGCGATCATCATGCCGGCCTACGGCATCGCTGCCGACGCCGAAGCCGCCGCACAACTGGCTCACGCCTTCCCGGGCCGGGAGATCGTGCCGGTGCGCATCGACCATATCGCCCACGGCGGTGGCGGCATCCATTGCATCACCCAGCAACAGCCGGAGGTCTGCCGATGAGCCTGCTGCGCGTCGCCACCACGCAGATGTCGTGCAGTTGGAACCTGCCCGACAACCTTGACCGCGCCGAGCAACTGGTGCGCCAGGCCGCCGCACAAGGGGCCCAGGTGATCCTGCTGCAGGAGCTGTTCGCCACGCCGTACTTCTGCATCGAGCAGGACCACCGCCACCAAGCCCTGGCCGAGCCGTACCCGCACAGCCCTACGCTGCAACGCTTCGCCGCCCTCGCCGGCGAACTGGGCGTGGTATTGCCGCTTAGCTGGTACGAGCGGGCCGGCAATGCCTTCTTCAATTCGCTGACCGTGGCCGACGCCGACGGCCGCCTGCTCGGGGTCTACCGCAAGACCCATATCCCCAATGCCATCGGCTATCAGGAGAAGGAATACTTCAGCCCGGGCGACACAGGCTTCAAGGTCTGGGACACCGCCTTCGGCCGCCTGGGCATCGGCATCTGCTGGGACCAGTGGTTCCCCGAGACTGCCCGCTGCCTGGCGTTGATGGGCGCCGAAGTGCTGTTGTTCCCGACCGCCATCGGCTCCGAACCCGGCGCCGCCGAACTGGATTCGCGCGACCATTGGCAGGTCGCCATGCGCGGCCATGCCGCCGCCAACCTGCTGCCGGTGGTCGCCGCCAATCGCGTGGGCCGCGAAGTGGCGCAAACCGACGAATCACTGGCCATGCGCTTCTACGGCTCATCGTTCATCTGCGACCACAAGGGTGCGCTGCTCACCGAAGCAGACCGCGGCAGCAGCGGCATCTGGCTGCACGACCTGGACCTTGCGCGCATGCGCGAAGACCGCCTGAGCTGGGGCATCTACCGCGATCGCCGCCCGGAAATGTACGCGCCGCTGCTAACCCTGGACGGCACCCACCCCCACGTCGCGAGGACCTGACCATGAAGCTGCCTGCTATGGCCGCGCTCGCTCTGGCACTGTGCACCAGCCAGGGTCACGCCGACCAACCGACGTTGCGCCTGTACAACTGGGCAGACTATTTCGCCGAGGACACCCTCAAGCAGTTCACCGCCCAGACCGGCATCCAGGTGATCTATGACGTGATGGACGGCAGCGAGGTGCTCGAAGCCAAGCTGATGTCCGGGCGCAGCGGCTACGACCTGGTGTTCCCTGGCGACACCGTGGCCGAACGCCTGATGCGCGCCGGCAGCCTGCAGCCGCTCGACCCTGCACGACTTGAGGCGCTGGACGACATCGAACCCGGCCTGCGCAAGTTGCATGCGCAATACCCCAAGGCCAGCCAGGCGACCGTGCCCTACACCTGGGGCACCATCGGCCTGACGGTCAACGCCGCCAAAATCCGCGAGCGCATGCCAGATGCGCCGCTGGACGACCTCGACCTGCTGTTCAAACCAGAACTGGCGGCCAAGTTCGCCGACTGTGGAATCTCGGTGATTGACTCGCCAGACGAAGTGCTGGCCGTGGTCCTCCATTACCTGGGCCGTGAGCCGCGCAGCGCCAAGCGTGAAGACCTGGCCGCAGCCAGCGAACTGCTCAAGGCAGTACGCCCGTACATTCGCAAGTTCCAGTCCCAGCCGGTGACCGAACTGGTCAACGAAAACCTCTGCCTGTCGCTGGGCTACAGCGGCGATGTGATCCAGGCCCAACGTACGGCGACGGCTGCCGGCAAGGCGCTGGACTTCCAGTACCGCGTCCCGCGCCAGGGCACCACGGTGTGGATGGACACCATGGCCATCCCCGCCGACGCCAAGCATCCCGAATACGCCTATCGTTTCATCAACTTTGTCATGCGCCCGGCGAACATGGCCGCGATCAGCAACTTCACCGGCTACCCGACGGCGAGTGCCAAGGCACGCCAGGCGGTCGACCCGCAGATGCGCGACAACCCCGACATCTACCTCGACGAAGCCACTTACGCCCGCCTGATCCCGGGCCGTGACATCCCGCAAGCCGACATGCGCGCACGCATGCGGGTGTGGACGCGCTTCAAGACTGCACAGGACTGACACATGCCAAACCGTAGAACCTTCCTGCAATTGTCCCTGGCTGCTGGCCTTGGCGCCGGCCTCGGCCTGCCGCTGGGCCTGGCCCGCGCCGACGAGCCGGGGCGCTGGTTCATGCCCGACGAGGGCGAGCTGATTACGACGTGACCCGCAAGCACCTGGACATTCTCAAGCAGGCGACCGACGCCGAGGGCCGGACCCTGCAGGTACACCTGGTTTCGCCACCGCTGCGCGGACGCCGCAACAGGTTCAGCAAGCATGCCGACTTCGCGGCGGGCTATATCAATTACTTCGTCATCAATGGCGCGATCATCGCCCCGCAGTTCGGCGATGCTCAGGCTGACGAGAGGGCGCGGGCATTGCTGGCCGTGTTGTATCCAGGGCGCGATATCGTGCAGCTGGACATCGATGCGATCGCCGCAGGCGGTGGCGGCATCCACTGCGTCACCCACCAGTGCCCGGCGATCTAAACCCTTCGCCTAAGCCGCGAATCCTAACCTGTGGCAGCGGCTTCAGCCGCTCCCACAGGGGCATCTCGACATCAGTCTTCGATCTCGGTCTTGACCGCCTTTCCAGTGACCGGGTCATGGTAGATCTCGACCTTCTTGCCTTCCTTGTTCAAGCCGTAGATTTCGTAGCAGTTGCCTTTGGTGACTTTGAACTTGTTGATCGTGTAACCCTGCTCCTCGAGCTGGGCCTGGAACTTTTCCGGATCTTGCCAGGTGCTTTTGTCAGCGGTGGTGCATTGAGTGGCGGCGAATGCGCTGCTGCAGCCGAGAAGCAAGGTGATGGCAATCAGGGTACGCATGGCTATGAGCTCCAATCAGTTGAGTGAAACAACACGATGCGCGTCCAAGCCCCATCAAGCTTAGCCAGCGGCGCAGGGTTTGCCTGTTTCCTGCAGAGAAGCCATTCATTTGCTTTTCACATCAATGGCAAAGAAAAACAAACTTAACAAATGAGCCAAACCCACCGAAGCTGAAGGCACCGCGCCCGCTCGGCGCCCACCCGCACACGGAGAACAACAAGATGAACGATGTGGTCATCGTCGCCGCAACCCGTACCGCCATCGGCAGCTTCCAGGGCGCCCTGGCCAACGTGCCCGCCGTCGACCTCGGCGCGGCCGTGATCAAGCGCCTGCTGGAGCAGACCGGGCTGGACCCGGCGCAGGTCGACGAAGTGATCCTCGGCCAGGTACTCACCGCCGGTGCCGGGCAGAACCCCGCCCGCCAGGCCGCGATCAAGGCCGGCCTGCCCTACAGCGTGCCGGCGCTGACCCTGAACAAAGTCTGCGGCTCCGGCCTCAAGGCATTGCACCTGGCAGCCCAGGCCATCCGCTGCGGCGACGCCGAGGTAGTGATCGCCGGCGGCCAGGAAAACATGAGCCTGGCCCCGTACGTCATGCCCTCCGCCCGCACGGGCCAGCGCATGGGCCACGGTCAGTTGATCGACAGCATGATCACCGACGGGCTGTGGGATGCGTTCAACGACTACCACATGGGCATCACGGCGGAAAACCTGGTCGAGAAATACAGCCTCAGCCGTGAACAACAGGACGCGTTCGCCGCCGAATCGCAGCGCAAGGCGGTAGCGGCCATCGAAGCCGGCCGCTTCACGGACGAAATCACGCCGATCGTGATGCCGCAGAAAAAGGGTGACCCCAAGGTCTTCGACCGTGACGAACAGCCACGCCCGGACACCACCGCCGAATCCCTGGCCAAACTGCGCCCGGCCTTCAAGAAAGACGGCAGCGTCACCGCGGGCAATGCCTCCAGCCTCAATGACGGCGCCGCCGCGGTGCTACTGATGAGCGCGGCCAAGGCCAAGGCGCTGGGCCTGCCCGTACTGGCAAAGATTGCCGCATACGCCAGTGCCGGCGTCGACCCAGCAATCATGGGCATTGGCCCGGTAACGGCGACCCAACGTTGCCTCGACAAGGCCGGCTGGCAACTGGGCGAACTGGACCTGATCGAGGCCAACGAAGCCTTCGCCGCACAGGCACTGGCGGTGGGCAAGGCGCTGGAATGGGATGCGGCGCGGGTCAACGTGAATGGCGGGGCGATTGCCCTGGGTCACCCGATTGGTGCATCGGGCTGCCGGGTGCTGGTTACCCTGCTGCATGAAATGATCAAGCGCGATGCCAAGAAAGGCCTGGCCACGTTGTGCATTGGCGGCGGCCAGGGTGTGGCGTTGGCGATCGAGCGTTGATCAGGGATTGAGGCGGGCCGCGCCGGCCTCTTCGCGGGTGTACGACCGGAGACATCGTTTACATAGTAAACCGGGGACATGGTTTACACATTTGAGGCTTGGACGCGGTTTTCGCCTCGTCCAAG